>DASXVL010000249.1:0-2581 GCA_036504255.1 Armatimonadota bacterium
GCGCACCACTACAACACCGCGCTCATTGTGGCGTCAAGCGGAGCGGTGCTGGGCAAATACCTGAAACAGCATCCGGTGCAGACGATGGAGGCGACAACGATCGCCGGCCGCGCATCCCCCACCTTTCCCACGCCCGCCGGTCGCCTGGGCGTGGCCATCTGCTATGACTTCGATTACTCCGCCGTGACCTGGCAATTGGTCCGGCATGGCGCGGAGTTGCTCATCGTACCCACCTATGACGCGGAGAGCTGGTCCGATCTCCAGCATGTGCAGCACGCGCGCATGGCGCAAGCCCGTGCCGCGGAGGCCGGGCGCTGGGTCGTGCGCGCCACCTCGTCCGGCGTGTCACAGATCATTACCCCACGCGGCGAGGTCATGGCCTCGCTCCCAAACCATGCCTCTGCTGCCGTGCGCGCCACCGTATATCCCCTGGCCCATCGCACGCCGTACATCAAGCTCGGCTATCTGCTGCCCACTGCTTGCGTCTACCTCGCCATCCTGTTGCTGCTGCTCGCCGCCTGCAGACGTCAGCCGGAGCTGCCGCGAATGATGCCGCACAGCCGTAATCATTCCTGACAGAGATCGCGCCACAGCGACTTGTCGGGCGTTATCGTGTCTGGGGAGACCTTGCATGCGCTGACTATGGTGTCAGTCAGAATTTGCCATATTTGCCCGTCCGTCCAGTCGTCTCCCGCAGAGAGCACGCCTCGTTCGTCTTCGCGATAATTCAGGCGCACAAGGGAAGAGAACCGGAGACGGCCGGGCTTGGTCCTTGTTCCAGGCGGTGCTAAGGACTTTAGGTCATGCTGGTGTCAACGGCACTGTCTGGAACAGGGCCATAGCCCGGCTATCCCAGGGGTGGAAACAACAGACTGAATGTATTTGCTGACGACACAGTGCCCCGCTTTGCGCGGTGCATAAAATCAAGCCTCCGGCTCTGCCGGACATTTTACCCCTCCATCACCATGAGACGCTTCCACTATCCCTTCTCCCTCGACGCATCCTCGGCACACAGCAAGCGCCGGTCGTGGTGGCAAGCCGTGCTGGATGACATTGTCAGGGATGATCTCTCGTGTGATATGAGCGTTTCTGTTCACGCTCTACTACACCGCCATGTTTTGCGCACAATCGCCTCAAGACACCCGCTGGAGCGCCTGTGGCGTTGGGTACGATGGTGCCAACAACGGAATAAATGTCAGAAATTGCCGAACCACCGAGTGTCGCTAAAGCTGCTATCCTACTAAATGGTTGGCCTGTTCATTAAGGCGAGGTCTCACATGATATTTCTCGGCAGGTTTCTCATTTCGCTCGCGTGCTGCGCGATCGCCTATCTCGCGTTGGTGGTGCTGGTGGATGCCCACGGGGATTTCCACACCGGTCTGTTCCCGGTGATCATTCAAGATTCACGCGAGCAGAAGATGGCGTTATTTCGCCAGGCCAGCGCACAGGGTATCAACGGCATCATCCTCGGTTCCAGCCGTTCGATGAAGCTGCGTCCGGATGAACTCCGCCGTCTGACAGGGCAACGCTTCTTCAATTTCGCGGTTGACAATGCGAAGACTGAGGATTACCTGGCTATTTACCGCTGGGTTCGCGCACAGGGCGTGCATCCGAAATGCATTATCATCGGCCTCGACATCGAAGCCATGCATAACGATGACATCCCCGACACGCGCCTAGTGCGCAACGCCGTGCTCTATCGCGAAGTCACCGGGACGCGTCCCTGGATTCCCCAGCTCGATGCATCAGAGCAAGTGCTGACGCGCTGTAAGCAGACGTTCACGAATACCTACCTCGCGGACACGCTAAAATCGGTGCGCCTGCGCCTGCGCCATGCCGATAGCAAACCGATTTCCGGCTTCGAGGCGGATGGCTATTTGCGCTACTACCGCTGGGAATGGGAAAAAGCGCATGGCACCTTCAACCTGAAGGCGGAACTGACGCAGAGCACCGCCGAGTACAGCCGTCGTCTGCATGGTATGCGTGCCCTCTCCAGCACGCGGGAGCGTTACCTGGAGACGCTGCTCAGCGAGGCGCGCGCGGATGGCGCGTCCATCGTCATCTGGCTCACGAACCTGCACCCCCAGGTCACCGGGCAGTTGGCGCAGACGACGGATTACCCGCTGTTGTTACGGGCAACGCAAGCATACCTCCGCAAATTACGCAACACCCGACAGATCCGCGCCCAGGATTACCACGACCCGCGGAACTACGGCGGATCACTCACGGATTGGTATGACGGCGCGCATATCGGCGAAACGAATGCGCGTTTGGTCGTCGAAGGGCTAGTGAAAGGAAAATTGTGCACATGGTCTTCAACTCCGATATCTTCCTGTTCGTCTTCCTCCCTGCCGTCTTATCGCTCTTCTGGCTCGCCAAAACGAAGCAACAACGCTACGTCCTCCTCACCATAAGTGGGTTCGTCTTTTACGGCTATTGGAACTGGCGCTTCTGTTTCCTGCTGCTGCTTTCCAGCCTCATCAGCTATACCGCCGCCCTGCTCATCGCACGGGCCACGACGCGGGCGGCGCGGCGCGGGTGGATGATCGCGTCCATTAGCTCCGACCTGGTCATCCTCGGC
>DASXVL010000250.1:0-3631 GCA_036504255.1 Armatimonadota bacterium
GAGCGACAACTCTGGAGCTGGCATACCTTTTGCCTATCTGAGAAAACGCGATTTTTGCCCTAATTCTACAAACTAGGGGTTTTTACGAAGGAATCAGAAACTTTCCTTCGGGAAGTGGGTCTATAAGAAGTAATCCCTCACATGGATCGGCATCCTGTCGCTTGGGGCAGCGTTAGCGGTGTTTCCATTTGTTGTGGGGCGTGCCAAGATGGCACGTCTTCAGCAAAGCATTCATGTGAGGGATCTTCACGTTCTCCGGTCCTCGCGCTGCGCGCGCCTGCCCACCAATCGATTTATCCTTCCCACAATGAACGCGCCCGGGTGATCTCCACTTCAAACACATCAAGTAATTGACCGACTGGCGGCTGAAATTTGCGCACGGTGATGGTCACTTCCTGCACGGTGCGGTGCTCGGCGAGGATGGCGCGCGCGATCTGTTCCGCCAAAGTCTCAAGCAAGTTGACGGATTGTGCGCATTGTATCCGTTGGACCAGCGCGACGATGGCCGGGTAATTCACGGTATCGGGCAATGCGTCGGACAGGCCGGGGCCTTGCAGGTCGAGCCGAAGATCGAGATCGAACGCGAGGCGGATGCCCTGCTCACGTTCGGCGGGGAAAGCGCCGTGATAGCCGTAGCACTGCAAATTGCGCAGGCGCAGATGATCGGACGCGCGTTGGGCGCGCAGGCAGTCAATCACGCCCCCCTCCGTGGCCAGCGCGTGCATGGGCACGTCATGCGCATCCGTGGGCACGTGGGGCGTCAACTGGCCACCGTAGGCCAGCGCCACGCGCCAGCCCGCGCTCTGGGCGAGCAGACCGTCGTAGAACCCGGCGCCATAGCCGAGCCGATGCCCCTGGGCATCGAAGGCGACGCCGGGGACCAGGAACAGTTCAACTTCCTGCGGGTCCACCAACGGGGCATCTGCGGGCGGTTCCAAGATGCCGTACCGCCCGGGGACCAGATCAGCGAACGACGTCACCGCATGCAGCGCGAGCTGTCGGGTGGCAAAGATGGTGCGCGGCAAGACGACGCGCGTGCCCTGTGCCCAGGCCAACGCAATCAGTTCTTGTGTGCGCACTTCGTGACCGATCGCCAGATAACTGCACAGGGTGCTGGCCGTCTGAAAGGGTGGCAAGGCGGACACTACTTGTGTAATCGTCGCGCTGTGTGCGCGTACGTCATCCGGCGTCATCGCCTCACGGCGGGCGCGCAAGGAGGCGCGCAATGCAGCCTTCTCCGGCGATGGGGGGCTAGGCAGGGGCATGGTTACTCCCGGTCGTGTTTGAGCGCCCGTTCGCGCTCCCGCGCGGTTTCGCGTTCGGCGATCGCCTCACGCTTGTCGTACTGGCGTTTCCCACGGGCGAGCGCCAATTCCATCTTGGCGTAGCCATGCGAGAGGAAAATTTTTAGTGGGATGAGCGATAAGCCTTTTTCACGTGTTTTCCCGACGAGGCGTCGAATTTCTTCGCGATGAAGCAGCGCTTTGCGTGGCCGCATGGGATCGACATTGGCACGGTTGCCCTGGTCGTAGGGACTGATATGGAAGTTATGTATGATGACTTCGCTGCGGTCCACGCGCGCGTAACTGTCACGCAGGTTACCCTTACCGGCGCGCAACGATTTGATTTCCGTGCCCGTCAACACCAGCCCGGTTTCAAACGTTTCCATTATTTCGTATTCGTGCCATGCTTTTCGATTTTCGACAAGTACACGTGCAGAAGTATTCATAGCTGTCTATCTTAAAATAATACGAGCACACCTGTCGTCTCTTCCTACGCCAGGTGTGCTCGTCGCGTCACAACGTAATGAAATATTACGCCAAGGCAATTGCTGATTTCGGGCGGCGCCCACGGCGGCGCGGGGCCGGGGCAGATTCCAAGCTCGCCTCATGGCGCATGGCTTCGATTTGGGCATCAAGTTCGGAGACTTGCTCCATGAGTCGCGCGCGGCGACGGGCGAGCGTAGCGATCTTCCGTTCAGCGACTTTCCCTGATTTTTTCAATAAGCGACGGCGTTCGCGCAATTGCGACATCGTCGCTTCCAGTTCGTCCAAGGACATCTCCTCGATTGTGGGCATAATACTCCTCCCAAAAACTAATCTTGGTAGATTCTTCGCACGTAGTCTAGCACAATTGCACGCGCTTTGCAAGATGAATGTACTCTAAAACGTACCATTGCGCACACTGATTGTCGGTGAAAAACCTCCACTCATCTTAGCAAGTTTAGCATAGAAACGTTGCGTACCACGCCAAAAGATCCTCAATAAATCATCAACGTTATCTTGTAAAAACGAACTGCCGCCTCCAGCACAACCCATGCGGGTACCCGTGTATTCGGCAGCACTAATTCGTGCTAAATCACGAGCGCTGCCTAGTGAATCTCTTCCTCCGTTCCGTGCGACAACAAGCGTTGACGACTTGCATGTTGCTGGCGCTCACAGCATTTCACATAAATCAGTGATGATTTCAAAAGGATTGCCGCCATGGTGACAGAAAATATGTTTGCCAATATTACAAATCGGGTGAGTGACTCTTGTGACTTGGCTCGGAATAACTCTTGCGATTTTGCCGGAAAAATGCGTAACCTGCGTTCGAGAGAGCGACGCCAAAAGGCAAAAGCGTGATCGTGTAAGTTTCACACCGCTTCATATGCTGCATCCGTGAAAACACGCTACAGATTTGCCGGTCTGCGCAAGAATTGCATGCGTTGCCCGCGTGCTCCAGCGATCCGCTGTGCACGGACCGCATGGCGCACATCATGTCCTCCGGCAGGCGAGCGCTCTTGACCCGAGTCGGGTATGGTATAATGACACGCACGGGGCAGCCTTGATCCGCTGGCCGTTGGCTGATATTGATGATACACACACGCCTTCTGATAGTCTTTATCGCCCTCTGGGGCTTCCTCGCCTGTTCCATCACGGCGCAGAGTGCGAGTTGGCGCGAGCGGGAACGGGTCACGCTGTCGCTCGATGGGCCATGGTCGTCTGCACTCGACCCACAGGGTTCCGCGCCGCGAGATAGCTGGGCGATGACGCTCCCGCAAGGCAAACCCAGCCTACTTCCCTGCCGGTGGGATGACGCAGCACGTATGCATGACTTTGCCGGGGCTATCTGGTATGCGCGCACCTTCGTTATACCGGACACTGCCGCGCGCGCGGCAGCGTTGTTGGTGTTAAAGAATCCGGTTGGCGAGATTGATCTCTTCCTGGATGGTACACCGTGTGGGCATTTTCTCGGCACTGGCCTTACCCGCCGTGTGCCCCTCGCACTGCCCCCCGGCGCGACGCATCGCCTTACGCTCCGTCTGGCACGCCCGGATTCGGGTACTGCGGTCTCCTGTGGCGTCGGCCCCGTAAGTCTGGAATTTTTACCCCCGGCGCGCATTGAAACCCTATCACCGTACGCCACCGCGGATGGCACGCTGACCCTGCGTTATCGGCTCGCCGCCGATGCCCCATGCCAGGTCACGCTGACGTTCGCGCTGACCAGTCTGGAGGGGGAACGCACCCTTGCGCATGTCAAGCCATTTGTACTGAATTTGCCGGCAGGCATGACCGAGAGTACGATCACCCTGGTCGCGAAGCATTGGAAACCCTGGTCACCGAGCGCTCCGACGCTGTATCGCCTGCGC
>DASXVL010000251.1:0-6080 GCA_036504255.1 Armatimonadota bacterium
ACGGAACTTTTTCGTGGTCTACCCCGTCTTATAAGAATCGTCGCAATGGTTTCAGAAAGGAACAACTATGAAATACCTCGTGTTGCTGTTGGCGTTGGTCCTCGGCGGGGTGTCGGCAGGCGCCGCTGAGCTGCCGATCACCGATATCGCGCTCTTTTCCAGTGGCGTCGGCTACTTTCAACGGACGGGGGTCGTCCAGGATACCGCCACGGTGCAGTTGTCGTTTAAGCCGGAGCAGATCAACGATTTGCTGAAATCGATGGTGTTGCTCGATCTGAATGGCGGCGCTGTCGGCGCGGTCACCTACGGCGCGAAGGACCCGGTGAGTAAAACACTGGAGGCCTTCGCGGTGAATATCACCGATAATCCCTCACTCGGACAACTGCTCGACCGGCTGCGTGGGGTACGGGTGGAACTCCAGGCCACGACGACCATCACCGGGGTGATCGTGGGGGTGGAAACGCGCAAACGGGTGGTCAAAGACGAGACGGTCAGCTACGAGGTACTCAACCTGCTCACCGATGCCGGGCTGCGCTCCGTGCGGATGGATGATATTTCCTCCATCCGCATTCTCGATGAGCGGTTGGATAAGGAGCTCAAAGATGCGCTGGCGGTGGTCGCCAGTGGGCTGGATAACCAGCGCAAGCCGGTGGTGATCACCTTTACCGGCACCGGCGCACGCCACGTCGTGGTGGGCTACCTGAATGCGACGCCGGTGTGGAAGACCTCTTACCGCCTGGTGTTCAGCAAGGAGAATAAAGCGCAGGCGTTGCTGCAAGGCTGGGCGATTGTGGAGAACACCAGCGATGCGGATTGGACCAATGTCCGCCTATCGCTGATCTCCGGCCGCCCGATCAGTTTCATCCAAGACCTATACACGCCGCTCTACATTGCCCGTCCGGTGGTGCAGCCGCAGATGATCGCCTCCATCGGCCGAGTGCACTATGATGCTGGTGGCGTCGACGGGATTGTTGACGCTGAAATTACTGACGGCGTGATGGCACGTGCCATGCCCCAAAAATCGGAAAACCGGGCTGCTGCAGCCGCACCGACTCCCCCCATGTATGCAAGCGATTTTGATATGGCAGGTGCGGGCCGCGCGTCCGTGGCCTCCGCAGCCACCGCCAGCAAACTGGGCGAGGCCTTTCAATATGCCATCAAGGACCCGGTGACGCTGGCACGACAGAAATCCGCCATGCTGCCCATCGTGACGGACGATGTCGATGCGTGGAAAGTCTCCATCTACAATGCGAACGTACAGCCGAAATTTCCGCTCTATGGCCTGCGCGTAAAAAACACCACCGGCTTGCACCTGATGGGAGGGCCGATCACCGTCTATAACGACAATAACTATGCCGGTGACGCCACCTTCGAAGACCTGCAACCCGGCGAACAGCGCCTTATCTCCTATGCGATAGACCTGGGCGTGGCCTGCGACCGGCAAGAGGACGCGCAGCGGCAGGAAGTGCTCGCCATCAAAATCGTCAAAGGCAGCCTGTCCGTCACACGCAAATCGCTGCGCGAGGTCAACTATACCTTTGCCGTGAAAGATGGCACGGACCGCAAGCTGATGGTGGAACACGCCTATATACCGGGCTGGACGCTCGCCGAACCGGCCAAAGCCGACGAGCGCACCGATACGCTCTATCGCTTCAACCTCCCGGTGAGCGGCAAAGACGGCGCAAAATTGAAAGTGGTGGAAGAGCACATCGATCTGCAGGCGCTGTATCTGACCTCGCTCAACACGCCCACGCTGGTCGGCTACATCAAAACCGGCAAGATGAGCGACGCCGTGCGCGAGGCGCTACAGAAAGTGGCGACCCTGCAGGGGCAATTGCAGGATCTCGTCACGCAGCGCCAGCTCCGCGAACAAGAGATTCGCACCATCAGTGACGAGCAGAACCGCCTGCGCCAGAATATGAATACCCTCGACCGCGCTTCCGACCTCTACAAACGCTATGTGACGAAACTCGGCGAACAGGAAACGCGCATCGAAACCCTACGCACGGAAATCGCCGACTTGCAGCAAAAAGAAAAAACGCAACGGACGGCGTTGGAGGCGTATGTGTCGGGCTTGAATCTGGAGTAGTGCAGCCGGTTTGAGACTTGTAAGCACACATCCCTGTCTCCCCGTCGTAGGGGCCGCCCTCCGTGGCGGCCCACACGTGTCGCGACCGCAGCCGTGCGGCGTGAGGGGGGCAGGGGGGGAGCCCAGGCGGCGCACCTTGCCGCTCACGCGAACACGTGACACACCAGCACTACCAGGGGCCGCCACGGAGGGCGGCCCCTACAGCGAGGAACGGGAGTGGCCTCTGCTGTGGGGGCGAGCCGTGTAGTAGCCCCACCGCCTCTGCTAATAGTGTTCGCCCCCGCTGCCCCTCATTCCCTCCCCTGGCGATGCTACGCCTGCATTCCGCAATAAGCCATTGCATTGACGCCAAGCAGTAGCGATGCTATATTACTAACGTCATAGTAAAAGTATGTTCAGATAGGCAATAGAAGCTCCTCACCGGCGAGATGCCTGATATGTCATCCAGGAGGTCCCCTTATGCGTCAATTCTTGGTATTCGCGCTGCTCCTAACCCTCTGCGCCCATTGGGGCGCGCCTTGCCGCGCCGGTGCCCCGGTCCCAACGGCCACTCTGCAAGGGAGGGCGACATTCAGCGATGGTACGCCCGCGCAGGATCAGCAAGTCATTATTACCATCGATGGAAAACAGACTGTCGCTCAAATCGACAAGGACGGAAATTTTTCGTGTACCACGCCGGTGGGAGACGCCACGCTATGGGTGCTCAATGTCACCAAAAAGGTGAAACTCATCGGTAATCAACTTACCACAATAAACTTCATAATCAATCCAGATCAGGGGATCATGGTCACGGTATTGAAGCCTGATGGCCACCCCATCGGCAACCGCGAAGACTACTCACTAACATTTTTCCCGATTGTCGATTCCGAGCTACGTTTTGCTGACGGTTCCCACCGGAGTAATAATCGGTATTTTTATTTACCTGGCGGGAGAATTTGGTTTCCTGCTGACGTGCAAAAAGCCACCGCGTTTACTGTGGTCGTTTATTCCCCCCGCTTTTTTGTGATCCGCAAAGCGCAATGGCCGTTGAGTGGCGATAAAACGCTGTATCAATTTACCCTGACGCTGCCCCCCACCAGCGATATCACCTTTCGCGTGCTGGATGCCAACGGTCACCCACTCGAGGGCCGACAGTTGACGGCCATTATCGTCGGCACCGGTGAACTCCTCGATCCAAGTGACTATTGGGGAAAACACGTCGAGAACAGTATGCGCATCTTCGGCAGTGAGATGGAGTTTCCGCGTGTTGACCGTAATGGCTATCTGACACTGCATGGCTGTATTCCCCTAAAATACCAGCTACAGCTTCGCGCAGATGCGGACCAGGGGAAAGTGGTCTCCTTCGAAGTGCGCGCGGATGGCACATCGACCTTTCCGGTGAATTTCACCTATCAGTTGCTGCATCAAACCACGCGGACGATCACGCAGACGCTTTTTGACGCCACCGGCACACCAGTAGCAGGCGGCACACAGGTCACCGCCAGCTACGCCTGGGCTGGACAGGCCATGTTCAAGGCAGCGACCGCCAATGACGCGGGGAGGGTGGTGTGGACGGAAATGCCGCCCGTACGCATCATTACCTGGGGTGATAACGTGCCCGCCGGCGTCATCCCCGTGGATGCCACGGAGATTACCGCGCCGTTGCCTGCCCCCAAGCCGGAGAAGTTGCAAGAAGGCCGTAGATTTTCTTCAGAGATCACCTACCGGTTGCATCACGGTGATAAGGCTATGACCTCGAGTAGTTTTACCGTCTCGTCATCGTCACGGGATGATGATGAAAATACCAGTGCGCTAACGACTGATTTTGAAGGCGGTTGTCGGAGCGATGACGCGCTCTCTTTTCACGACAGCGGCGTCCCGTTTACGCACTACATGATGAAGAAAGGTTCGGCCTCACCGCCTCAAGGCGGCATGTGCTACGGGTATATGCCCTATCTTGATGTGTCGCCTACCGGGGAGATCGAATTACAGCACATCGTGAGACCGACTACCAGTTCGTTGATCGGGGAAATCGAATTACCGCCGGTAACACTATCGCCCGGCGCCGAGGTGCACCTGCATTTTGACACGCCGGACGGGAAGCCTGTCACCGCCTTCAGCCGCATTGATCTGCTACCGGTGCAGGCGCCGGACTGGTATGCCAACATATTGAATGCCGCACAAACCCCGGATTGGCTGGCCCGCCCCTTGCAACGCCAAGCGGATGGCAGCTATGTCGCCCAGTTACTTTGCCCAGGAAAATATCGCCTGCAGTTAGATTTCTTTTGCAATTTTACTGAGCCGTATCCACCCCTGACCTTTGACGCGCCCGCCGGTATCAGCGATTTGACGATTCATCTGCCGGCCCCGCTTGTCACCGTGCCCGCCAATACGAATGTCTACGGCATGGCCAAAACTAATTGGGCCTGGGGTAATACACTCGTTGCCCATTTATACGCCGATCAGGCGCCGATATTCGGTCCGCGCGAGGCGTTGCGGCTGGTGATGTACAACAGCGATGCGCGTACGGTGAATGTCTGGTTTGAAGACAGCGCCGGCCAGGAGCATCGACAAGCGCTGCGCGGGTGCAGTGGTTTTCTTACGCTCAATAATCCTAATCTGAACCAGTGGTCCTCATCTTTCAGCACCGATTTCGCCAACGAAAATCGCTATACCGTCTATCCGCCGATTCCCATTGATATCGGCGAGAATTGGACGCTGCCTTACGCACGCCGTTCGGTGTGGGGTACTTGGGCGGGCCCGCACCTGGTTGTGGCGCACAATGATCCGACGAAAATATTCGGCATGGGGGAGATTCCCGCGAAGACACCCTTTGATTCGACCATCGACGTGTTGGATTACAATCCGTGGGCCAGCGCTAGAGATACCACCGATTACTATATCCAGTTGCCGCCACTTGACTATGCCGGCCTGCAGGGAAAAACGTCTCGGGGTATGCGCCTCGTCTTCGCCACGCCGTATGAGGATTTTACCTGGGCCATGCCAAAAACGGAGGAGGATCTCCATTTCGTTGGTGAGCTGCCAACACTGGCGAAGACTCTCACGATAAAACTGCCCGGAGTGGGCATCGTGCGCGATATGCCGCTGGTCACAACGATGATTGCTAATCGCCGCACCTTGGTCATCCCCCCCTTTACCCCCGGCGTCCCGCTCTCCGGTGTGGTGCTGTTGCACGGCAAACCGGCAGCAAATTTCGCGCTGTCACTCTCTGTCGGCCATGGACCGAATTCAGACGGCGCGCTCAAGGTGACGACGGATGCGCAAGGGCGCTTCTCCGAGGCGCACATGCCGCCTGGGCAACTCTTTGTCTACGATCTCAACAGCCCCGTGGCGGCGGGCTGGGTCGTGACGGTGCCGGAAACCGGGCTGACCAACGTGACGTTAGCCATTCCAGAGCATCCGGTACGCCTGGCCTTCCCGGTAAACTACGGCGTGCAATCGCGCCTCTGGTGGATACCGGAGGGCGGCGCGCCGATATATTTACCCCCGCCGTCCACCAGTAGTGATGCCTTGCCGCCAGCGGCAGTTGGCGACGGCAGTACCCCCTGGCAGCAGGTCATCTGTTACGGGTTACCCCCCGGCAGCGGGTGTCTGTGGCTGAGCGATGGCTGGGATGGGCAGGCGGTGAGCTACCCGAAAGTGACCCTCGCCGCCGGTACCAATATTCTGTACGCCAATCAACAAGATACCTGCCCGGTCGGGCTGGCCTTCCCACTGGCGCAACAGATTGGCGTCCCCGGTGCGGTGACGTTGACCGGCCCCGGCACGACGGCGCCGATCATCATGCACTTCATGTCTCCGGCCTGGAAACCGATTCCGATCCTTGGCCAACTCATTTTGAGCATCACCTCAGTGCCGGTGGGCGACTACCAGGTGACGGTGCAGACCACGCACGGCCCGGTCACCGGACGCGTGAGCGTCGGCGAGTATGGTGGCTCCCTGCAGCTGCCTTAGGGCTAGCAGCCCACGGGAATTATGTGAACCGTATTGA
>DASXVL010000252.1:0-4136 GCA_036504255.1 Armatimonadota bacterium
CGAGGACACCATTCATGAAGACACGGGTATGGCGGAAGTCCCCGACACCGAAGCCGCCCAGCGTCAAGGTCAACGGCTTGCCTTGCAGCGACTCCGGTAAAAACACCCGAGAGCGCGCCCATTGCCAATGGAATGCTTCCCCGCTCACCGTCAGGTGATATAAGCCGGGGCTGGACTGCCAACGTTGGTGGTCCAGCTGCTGTTCACTGATGTCCGGGTAGTCAGGCCGATGATAGCCCGCCCTATATCCGTCCTCTTCGTCCGGGGATACTGCCTCCCGCTGCGAAGGTTGATAATGCCATCCCTCAATCCAGACGTGGCTTTCCGCGTGATCTATCTCGACGGTCAGCTCCGCCCCGCCACCCAACTCCAGCACGTCACCCGTCAGCAGATTACGCCATCTGATGGCTTTGACATCCTGCTCGGCATCCAATTTCCAAACCATGGCCAGGGTTTTTACCTGTAATGCGTCGTTATCACTTTCCGATAGCATCGAACCCTCCGTCGTCTCCGCTCTAGCTTTATCGCGCCGAGAGTACTGTAGTTCTGTCTCATCAATTATATGGCGCTTGAACAAGGATTAAATGGATGTATGTCCGAAACGTATGGATATTCGTCCAATCATAGGGTTGGTAAATCCGGACGAGGTAAACGCCAGGCCGAGTCGGCGTCATCAACAAGGATGAGGAATAGGGTATGCGCGGGTTAGGCAATCAGGAGACCAACATGGCCTCAAGTCACAAAGAGAGCTTTCCTCGTGGATTTGAGGGCAAGGGCATCCTATCCGCCTGGGCGTTAGCCTTTGTGCTGCATGGGCAATACGAAGTATTGATGGACACCGATGCTATGCGCTACGAAGATGGGTCCATACTTTTGCAGAAGCCCGGCATACTTAGCCGGTGGCGGGTACCGCAGGACTGTGAGGAGCTCACGATCCTCTGGTTTATATTCCAGCCGTATCCGCATTGGCGCAACATGTTGGTCTGGCCGGAAGTCTCTCCTGGCTACGCCAGTGTCCGGCTCGATAATATGGCGCCTTGTGACAAAATCACGGGGGCGTTGCTGCAAGCGCATGAGTTGCTGAACAGCCACTGGGAAAACCGGGTGGGACTCGCGATGAATGCGCTTGAGTCCGCGCTCCTCTGGTGCCAGACCATTGTCAAAGCGCAGTGCCAACCGCTGGACCCGCGGGTCGAGGCCGCCGTCGCCTATATCATGCATCATGTTGAATCGCCCATCCGTATGGATGACATCGTGACGGCGACCTGTCTTTCGCGTTCACGTCTCAATCAGCTGTTTACCCGGGAGACAGGCATGCCCGTGATGGCTTTTCTCGAACGGGAACGCATGCGCCGTGCCGTAAACCTACTCACCCTGACCAGTCGCTCGATCAAAGAGATCGCCCAGATCGTCGGCTATGATGACCCGTGTCACTTCAGCCGCCGGTTCAGCTTGCTGCATGGCAAGTCCCCGCAGGCTTACCGGCTGGGCCCTGAGCCAGGCATTCCGTGACGACACCAGGGCAAAGCTTTGCGCCCGCAGCATTTTTCGCCCACCATCCGGCAGCGCCGGGACACGGGATGATTTTCGTGCGCTGGTTCCCTGCGCTTGCGCGATCTGGTACAATGGAATGCCCATAATACGCACACACAGGACGATCATGCTCAACACCTCACCTGAACAGATTCTCGAAAACCTCAATCCGCATCAACTTGAGGCGGTTACCTATGGCGACGGCCCGCTCCTCATCTTCGCGGGAGCCGGCAGCGGCAAAACGCGCGTCTTGACGCATCGTATCGCCTACCTGCTGCTCGAGCGGGGGGTCTCCGGTGAGCAAGTGATGGCGGTCACCTTCACCAATAAAGCCGCCAACGAGATGAAAGAGCGTATCGGCCGCCTGGTGGGCGCCGCCGCGCGCCGCATGTGGGTGGGTACCTTCCACGCCTTGTGCGTGCGTGCGTTGCGACAAGACGGCATGGAGATCGGCATCCCGCAGAATTTCGTCATCTTCGATACCGACGACCAGTTGACGGTCATCAAGGATTGTTACGCCGAGTTCAATATCGATGTGCAGCGGCTGAAGCCGAACACGGTGTTGAACCGCATCAGCAACGCGAAAAACGAACTGTTGACGCCGAACGACTACGCGGCCACCGCCTACACCCCCGAGGAAAAGATGACGGGGCGCATTTATGCTCGCTATCAGCAACGCCTGGAAGAAAACAGCGGCATGGATTTCGACGATCTCATCATGAAGACCGTCGAGCTCTTCAAAAGCAAGCCCGCGGTGCTGCACAGCTATCAGGAGCGCTTCCGCTACCTGTTCGTCGATGAGTATCAGGACATCAATAAAGCCCAGTACGAATTCGTCTCGCTGCTCGCCAAGGGGTCGCGTAATCTTTGCGTGGTAGGTGACGACGACCAGTCCATCTATACCTGGCGTGGCGCGGATATGCGCTTGATCTTGCAGTACGAGAAGGATTATCCCGACGCGCACGTGATCAAGATGGAGCAGAATTACCGCTCGCCGCAAAATATTCTCGACGCCGCCTATCACGTCATTAGCAAAAATAAGGGACGGAAAGAAAAGCGGCTGTGGACGGAACGCGATGCCGGCGCGCGCATCAAATGCTACCGCGCGAACGACGAGCACAGTGAAGCCGCCTTCATTGCGCGCAGCATCCGCGATATGGTGCGTCACGAGGGACGGCGCTACCAAGATTTCGCCGTGCTCTACCGCATCAACGCCCTCTCGCGCGTGCTTGAGCAGATGATGCTCAGCCAGGGGCTGCCGTACCGCATCGTCGGCGGACAAAAATTCTTCTCCCGCAAAGAAATCAAGGACGTGCTCGCCTATCTGCGCGTGCTCTACAACCCGGATGACAGCGTCAGCCTGCGCCGCATCATTAACACGCCGACGCGCGGCATCGGCGCGACGACCATCACGCACTTGGAAGACCTGGCCGCCACGCGCGGCATCAGTCTTTTCCAGATGGTGCTCTCCGTGGAACATACCGACCTCTCGCCACGTGCGCAAACGGCGGTACGCAGCTTCGCGCTCATTATGCGCGGGTTGATGGAACTCTCCGTCGATCACAGCATTACCGAGCTGACACAGGCGGTTATCGACGACAGCGGCTACGAGCGCGCCCTGCTTGATGAGAACACCGTGCAGTCACGCACGCGCGCGGAAAACATCCGTGAATTGCTGTCGGCCACGCAAGAGTTCGAGGCGGAAGCAGAGAATGATGAGGGACGCAACCTGCGCGCGTTCCTGGAGCAAGTCTCCCTGGTGGCTGATATCGAGTCGAATAAAACCGATGAAAACGCCGTCACGCTGATGACGCTGCACGCCGCCAAGGGGCTGGAGTTCCCCGTCGTCTTCCTCACCGGCATGGAAGAAGGGGTCTTCCCGCTCGCGCGCGCCGCCATGAGCGCCGACCCAACCGACCTGGAAGAAGAGCGTCGTCTCTGCTATGTGGGCATCACGCGCGCGGAAGAGCAGTTGTGCTGTACGCTGGCGAGCAGCCGCACTCTCTTCGGCGCCACCACCTACAATAAGGGCTCGCGCTTTCTCAACGACATCCCCGACCACCTTATCGAGGGCGTCGAGGGCTGGACGACAGAGCACACCGAGCGCCAGGCGATCTCGACCTGGGAGGAGGCGGATGTCACGCAATCGCGCGACGCGGAGATCATTCTCGCCGCCAGTAAACCGCGTGAAACGGACGGCTTCCGCTCCGGCGACCGCGTGCGCCACAACACCTTCGGCGAAGGCCTCGTCCTCGCCATCCAGGGCAGCGGCGATACCGCGAAAGTGACGGTCAACTTCCCACGCATCGGCACCAAGACCCTCGTGCTCGCCTACGCGCCCTTGACCCGCCTGTAACCCCCTGGGAACGCCAATCTCCTGATTGGCGTGTTTTTTCGCCACTCGGAAAGTGGCGTTCCCAGGGTCGTTACCCAGCCACCCGCGCCGCCGCATCCAGCCACCCCGCGATAAGCACCCATAGCGGGAGCAACAGGACGTAAAAGACCACGCTCATCCAGAAAGCGCGAGCCATGGTGCTTTTGGGCAGGCCGTGATCCGCGCTTTTAAGCAAAGCTCTCCAATACCCAATGACAATCACCGGCGC
>DASXVL010000253.1:0-15352 GCA_036504255.1 Armatimonadota bacterium
ATCGACGAAAATGCCGCGTTCGATGAAGCTGCGACTCAAACTCACCATCAAGCGTTCCGCGCCGCCGCCGACCAGGGAAGGGATAAACAGCGCGAGACGACAGGGCATATCACGCACGTTATGAGCACGCATGCTGATACACTCCCATGATGGCGTTCAACCAGACCGGTAGACTATGGTGGGCAATGACGTACGCCCGCGCCCGTCCGCCCATCATCTGACTGCTCTTTCTGTCGTCCAGATGTTGCCGCAGCAAGTCGGCCAGCATGGCGTCTTTACCTGCCGGAAAGAGCCAGCCGGTGTCGCCATGGCGAATCATCTCTGCCAGTCCGCCGATATTGGACGCGTAGACCGGCTTGCCCATCGCCATGCCCTCCAACGCGGCGATGGAAGAGGCCTCGATCACGCCATCGGCAGGCACTGAGGGAATGATCACGCCGGACGCGCTATTCAACAGATTAATCATGGCCTCGCGCGGGACATCGCCGAGGAATCGCACCCGCCCCTGCAGCCGGAGATCCGTGACTAATGCTTCCAGCGCCTTGCGCTCGGGCCCGTCGCCGGCGATCCAGAGGTTCACCGTGGCATTGGACAACGCGCCCAGTGCGCGGATGGCGACATGCACGCCGTTTTTCCGCACCAGCCGCCGTGGCACCAGTAAGTAGCGTTCTCGTATCGGCGCGGTGGGGCGCGTGGGGGCGAAGATGTCGGTATTCACCGCATTCAGTACGACGTGCACCTTCTCGGGGGGTACCTGAAAATCATTGACGACGATCTCTTTTTGTCCGGTATCGACGGCGATGATGGCGCGCGCGGCATGGTAGGCCTCCCGCTCTGCCGTCTCCAGGTAGCGCAGATAGTCACGGCTCCCGCGTCCGAGCATACGCGCTTCTCGCGATAACGGTCCGTGGACCGTCGTCACCAGCGGCAAGCCGCAATCGGCCATGGACCGGGCGAGTAACACGTCCTGCGTATGAATCAAGGTAAAATCACCGTCCGCGCGCAGGAGTTCCCTGGCCATGCGCGCGACCCGTTTCGTGCGTAAGCGGGTCAGGGCAACGCGGGCGCGATCGAGATTACCACACGCCTGGATACCGGCGATGTAGCGGTCAAAAACGCTATACGGCGGCGGATAGACGAGCCGATTTTCCACCTGCAGGTGCGCCAAGCCCGCCGAGAGCGTGCGCGTATACGAGCCTAACCCGCCGACGCCAAGAAACCCTAATCCCGTGCCGAGAAGTACTTTCACAATTATTCCTCCGCCCCTACTGGAGCCGCCATCTGTCGCGTGGTCCGTGTCTGCTGTCGTACGATCCATTCCCGAACGTAGTGCCGTGCTTCTTCATCCAGCAGTAACGCGCCCGCGAAATAGAGCAACGGCGTGATGACCACGCCGATCCCCTGCCAGGGCAAGCAATAGCGCAGCGCGATCACGAACACTGCCGGGATACCGAGCGCCCGCCAACCCCCGAACACGCCGCGGCGCAATAATGGCCAACCACTCGGGTTGGCGACGGCACACCCGATAAGCAGCGTCATTTCAACGGCCACGGCGGCCATCGCCGCGCCCGGCGCACCCCAGCGCGCTCCCCACCAGGCGTAGCACCCCACGCCGATCGCCGCTGCCAGCAGCAACACGCGCGAGCGGCGCGCTTGCAACCCTTGCGTGGTCAGCGCATCGGCGAGTGGGTAATTGATTCCCTGCAAAATCACAATCCAGGCGAGTATCGCCAGCGTAGTGCTGGCCACCCCCACCCAGCGGGGCCCGAGTAAGTAACGCACCACCCATTCGGCATACAAGGCAAACGGCAGCGCCATACCCGTGGCCAGCAGGCTCATGCATTTCAGCTCACGCACGCTTAAGCGCAGATGCAACTTCATGTCGCGTGCCCCATAGTGAAACAGCTGGGGATAAAACGCTGCGGCGAGGACGCCGGGTATTTGGTAGAGCACACTGGGGAAGCGGGACGCGGCCGCGAAATAGCCCACCTGCTGCAAGCCGGCCACGCGTTCCAATACCAGCGGGCCCAATTGCGGCAGGATCATAATCAGCAGACCGCCGAGGGTGAAATGTCCCAGCCCTTCCAACAAACCGCGATGCCATCCCCAGCAATACGGCACCCTGCGTAAGGTGAGCATGACGCTCAACCCACCCCCGAGCAGCGAGGATACACCATAGGCGAGCGCCACCACGTGCAGCGGCCAATGCCAGAGGATGCCGATGCCCAACACCGCCGCCGTGCATAACCCTGAGACGATGCGAATGAGCGCGATGTACTGCATCTGCTGCGTCATCTGGAAATAGGCCGCGCCGATGCCTTGCATCGCCCCTCCCCAAATCGTCGGAATGACGACCAGCGCGACTGTGCCGCGTAACAACGGATCGGGATACAGTACAACAATGAAGAGGCCGCACGCCGCCGTGGTGCCGGCGGCGAACAGCAGCCGCAACTTGAAGGCGCCGCCCATGAGGTTGGGAAGATCAGGTGATGGCTTGGTGCCTTCACGAATGAGCGTCTGTGTCAGGCCCATGTCCGTGAAATAGCCGGCGATGGCCGCCCAGGCGAGCGCAACGCTCAGCGCCCCATACGACTCCGCACCGAGGTAGCGTGCGAGTAAGATGGTGGCGCAAGCTGTGATGAAACGCACCAGAAAATTACTGGCAAAGAGGTAGGCGGCGTTCCGCGCGATGGTCTGGCGAACAGGCATAAACCGGGTACTCCCTTACGACCGATTGGCCACTAAGCCAATCGTGCCCTCTCATCCGTATCTGTGCGGCTTGCCCAACGCGATTCTTCATACGCCTGCAGTTGACCGTACCAGGCGAAGTAAGGAAAGAGCAGTCCGACGCCGAGACCAAGGAATAGCGCCAGTATGAGAATGACCAGACGGTGTGCGGGATCACGCTCCAACGGTAACGATGGCGGATCGGCGACCACGAAAAGCGGCCCGTTGCGCGACGCGAGGATGCGTGCCTTTTCCAGTTCATCGTGGAAGAGTTTCACGGCATCGCCGTTCGCATCCAACTCGGCGCTCAACAGGGTATACTCTGCCTGCTGTTGCGGTAGCCGCCCGACGATCTGATGCAATTGATCGGCTGCCGATTGCAAACCGGCGACCCTGGCCCGCGTGAGGGAAGCTCCAACGACGGCATCGCGCAGTACCGGAAAATTGCCCGATTTCACGAGCGCCACCTGCCGCCCGATCTCCGTGTGGAGTTGGCGTTTTGCTTCGTTCAGTTCGCTCTTTTTGCTTTGCACGTCCGGATGGTTCGGCGTCAAGCGTTCCCGTAACAAGACCAGTTCGGATTCCCCCTGCTTGACCCGCTGATACAGCCGTGACAGGGCCCCGTCACCGGTCGCGGTCGGGTCCTGATACGCTTTGATCATCTTCTCCGTGCTGCCGGAGACCAGATGTAACTGACGATCCGCGGCATCGGCCTCCAGGCGCGCTTTCGTTAAGTCGTCCTGCACCTGCGCATACTGCGTGATGAGCAATTTGGCCTGGTCGGGGAGCGACGGCATCTGATTCGCGCGTTGGAAGGCCATCATCGCCTGCTGCGACGCCATGAATTTCCGGCGGGCGTCCGCTTCCTGCTGCTCCAGAAATGTGACGTTTTCCTCGGCAGGATTGAGGCCGAGCGTATGCGAGAGTTGCTGTAATTCGCACACCACCGCATCGGCGATCTCATAGGCCGTCTTGGCAGATTTGTCCTGAAAGCCGATGTACAACTCGCCGCTCTTACCCGCTTTGCACTGCAATCGTTGGGTGAACCGGCGCAGGACGGCACGGTCATCGGAGAGTCCCCAGCGCCCTTTTAAATCCAACTTTTTGATGACGTCGTCCGCGGCGCGGTGGCTTTGCAGCAAGACGCTCGCGGTGGCGGCGCTGGTGCCCGGCTGCGGGGTAATTAACGCGCCACCGAGCAACGGCACGCTGGGCAGGTCGCCGCCACCGCCCCCCCCAGTCAATGCGCTCAGCGTCGAACCGGGCAGCGATGGGAAGAGCAGCGTGGCCGAGGCGCTGTAGGTGAGCGGGCGCAGTGCCGCCATCACACCGCCCAGCAACAGGCCGATCCCTGCGGCCAGCACGAGCGTTCGGCGGTATTGCCGGATGAGCGTGCGCATATCGGGACGCGAAGCTATTTTCATAGACTCTTTTTCTCTTAAATCCATCATGCGTTGTGTTCTCGGCGTCACGTACGGGGGAATACGGAAGGCATAGGTTATTTTTTGAACGGTAGGATTGAAAGCGCCATTTGCGAGATGCTCTGCAGCAAACGCGGGATCACGCCTTCGGTATGGATGGTTTGCACGATAACTTTCGTCGGCACGATAATAATGTCGCCCGGACGGATGGTCTTCGCCTGTTTCACCGGCGCCAACTGTCCGTTCACGTGCATCACCACTGTCCGCTTCATGTCACCGTCGGGGGAGACACCACCGACCGCGTTCAGGTAGTCGTTGAGTGTTTTACCCGGCTGATAGGTAACTGAACCGTTATTCGTCACGCCGCCGAGCACCGTAACGGTCACCGGTCGTTTCGGCACGTAGACGATATCATCCGGTTCGAGCGCGATATCCCCCTCTTTGCCCTGAGAACGCATCAGCGTTTCCACGTCTACCGGAATCGACACACTGAACTGCTGATTTTGCAGGCTGCGCGGCGGGATAATCAGCGCCACAGAGGTATCCTTGCCGGTCGTGATCACCTTGGCGAGTGAATTGGCGAGCGAATTCACGTTCTCCGCCTCTGCGCTATCCAGGCTTGCCGGCTTGCCAGCCGGCGCCACCGTCTGTGCCGCGGCGCCGCCCTGATTTGTCAGTAAATCGTTCAGCGGAACGTCAGGCCCATTGGCCGTGGCCGGGAGCATCGGCGACTGCGCGGGCAGCGTCGGTTTCACCCCGGCAATGCTATCGAGATTACTCATCGTCTTCGTCAGTTCCCACTGTTGCACCGTGGTGTACAGCGCGGCTTGCTTGCGGTAGAGGACGATGCCGGGTTGATAAGCGCCGGGCATGAGATCACCCGCCTGCTTCAGCGCCTGGTAGAGGGTCAGCGGATCTTGCCGCGCCCCATGATAGGCCGGGAACGCCCCGGGCGCATGCACTTCGCCTTCCACCGATACCGTTTCCGTGGCATGCGCGAAACGACTGTCCTCACGCACGCTCACCAGGTCATCGGGGGCCAGCAGCGGATCGGCGGTCGGCAGCAGTTTACCGTTGATTGATTGCATCGCATACGTGGTCGTCCGAATTTGCCCATCCACCTTGTGGTAGACATCGACGGAGCGGGCCGCTTCCGGCCGCGGTCCACCGGCCAGGTACAATGCGTCGGAGAGCTTCATCCCCGCGCCAATGCGGAAGCTGCCGGGCGTCCGTACACAGCCATCGACCTTGACGGACTCAATCGCCTGCTTCTCATCACGATTCGCAATCACCAAACGGTCTTGCGGGCACAGTATGGGATTGGCCTCCGACTCGACGCCGGTCGCCGCGAGTGTCAGATCGACCGGAATGGTCTCGGTCGAGTGATCGGGCTGCAGGCGGTAGAGATTCGCACGCTGCATGTACGCATCCGCTTTAATGCCTTTGGCTAACAGCAACAAGTGACTGACACGCATGTTGCCGATATATGGGTACTTACCGGACGCGACCACTGCCCCCTCAATGCTCACCGATTGCTGTTCCGCGACCTGCGTAAGTGGAAAGACGGTCAGGCGGTCACCGTTGCGTAGCGACAGGTCGGCCAAGGTCTCGTGCGTCAGTACGCCGCGCAAGGAAATGTCCACCACGTCCTCCGCGTAGTTGGTGGGATTGATGCGCGTGAGCAGCGCATGGTCCAGCGTCGCCGTCGTTTTCACACCGCCGGCCTGCAACACAAGATCGGACAACTTCATGCCATCGTAGAACGGGAACGCGCCGGGGCCGTTCACTTCGCCCTCCACGCGTACCAGCAAGTCCGCAATGTCCTTGCGTGCATGAATGACCAGGCGATCCATTGCGTGCAGCGCGAGATCGTCTTTCGGCTCATGCGCCAGTGCTTTTCCCAGATCGATGGCCACCATACGGGTCTGGCCATCGGCGGCGTAGCGGTAGAGTTCCGCCTGCGGCAGGTAGGCATCATGCGTCACGCCCTCAGCCTTGTCGAGGAGCGCGGACACCGTGGGGGCTTTTTCGATGGGATACGCGCCCGGCCGGTTGACTGCTCCCTCGACCATGACGGCATTGCGTGCGAAGGGCAACACGGCGCCCACCTGCACCACATCGCCATCGCGTAAGGGCATGGTCTCATCCGCCGGAAGCGTGAGGTCGAGCACCTGACGCTGATGCGTCTCGCCCACGCGTGACAGACTGATACGGTTTGCGCTTTGTGAGGTCGTGCCGCCAGCCAGCGCAATTGCTGCCGCCAGCGTATCACCGGTCAACAGTTCGTACTTCGCGGGGCGATGAATTTCGCCCGCGAGGGTCACCACCGTTTTGGCCACGGGCACGAACACCGTATCGCCGGATTTCAACGGCAGGTCCGTAATGGCCCCTTTCAGCAGATAATCGTAAATATCTATCGTCCCAACGGTTTGTTGTCCGCGCATAACGCGAATAGTGCGCAGTGAGCCAGTGTCGCTGGGCCCACCGGCCGCATAGAGTGCGGTAAAGACGGTGGCCAGGCTGGAGAGGAAGAACTTGCCGGGTTTGTCCACCTCGCCCACCACGAACACCGGGATGGTGCGCCGACCGGAGACTTTCACCGTCAACTCCATTTTGGTGTAGTACCGCGCATAGCGTTGCCGCAGTTCGCTCTCGGCTTGCTGCAGCGTTTTGTCTTGCAGATTGAGCGTGCCGACGAGTTTCAGGTATATCGCGCCATTCGGGGCAAGCGTCACGGTCGTGTGCTCATACTCGGTCGAGCCATACCAACAGACGATTTCGAGCGCATCACCGGCGCCGAGCAGGTAATTGGCGGGCACGGGCGTGTCCGGGTTCGGCTCAAAGGTACCGGCATTACTGAAAAGATCGCGTCCGAATACCGCCGGTGCGCTGGGGGCTAGCGTGCCCTGCGTTTTCGGCTCGGTCACGCCATCCTTGGCTGTCGCGGCGTTCGGCGGATTGGCTACTGCGTTGGCAGGCGCTGTCGTGGGGACTGGCGCGCCTTGCTCTGCCAGCAGGCGTTCAGCGCACAGCCCGGCAAAGAGCAAGAGTGCCAGTATGCTCGTAAAGGTGACAAGGTGTCGCATAGTTATGCTCGATCTTTCTGCGTTCAGACGGTGGAATTTGCTGCCATCCGGCGGCGATAGGGCACTGCGTCGCGCGCTGTGCGATTGATCACATATGAATCGACTATACCCATGTTCGCACCAGCAAACCACCGATAGATTCAGAGCAAGCGCTCTCGAATTACAAAAAAAATCATATTTAGCGCATCACAAGGGGTGTAGTTATTGCTGCAGCCCTAGTGTCGCTATCCAAGTCACCACACGCCATCACATACACGAAGACGACCCGCCGATTTCAGGGCGGGTCGTCTTCTCATAGCAGATATTATACGGCGCCGGTAGAGCGGCTACGGCGTCTTCAAGGTGAGGTGTAATTCACGCAGCGCATAGGGCGGGAGTACCCCACTTACCCCGTCCGCTGTGACGGCCAGCGATGACATTGGCATGGCTTCGCTACACGCGACGGCGGCGACAGGCCAGGGCAACGTGAGCACAAAGGGTGTCGCTGACGCGGACAAATTGACAAGGCGCACAAGCACGCCGCCTGCGTCGGCGTACTCCACCGCCGCTAGCACCACCCCATCGCCCTCCACGGTACATGGGAGCGACAACGCACGCGATGCCGGCATGAGTGGGAAGAGGCGCTCCAGGCGCTGCCGATGACAGAATTCGCGCGGCAACGACGGCTGATCCGAAAAATACAGCGACCAGCCACAGCTGATCTCGCCCAACGGCGCCACAAAATCACAGCGTTCATGTGCGTCGGCATAATCGGTAATCATATGCCGCCCGATCTTCTCCCACGACGAGTCGGCCGGCATGCGATAGCTCTGAGTCTGCGGATGAATCGTCGAGGATCCCAGGCTCAACCCCAGGCATTCGCTAGCCTGCGCATCATCGCGTCGGCGGTAGAAATGGTTATGCCCGTCCGTGAGCAGCAACGCCGTGCCGTTCGGGGATTCCGCCAGCGCCGTATCGATGCCTAAAAATGGCGTGAGCCCGGCGTAAAAGGGACGGAAGCGTCCATTTCTCCACGATTCCGCATCATCGTAGGCCTCCAGATAGCCGTACGGTTTGTCGCTCACATAGCGCGTCTGCGCATACGGCATGGATTGTTCGACCGCGAACGCCGGCACATAGGGACGCTCACAGCAACTGCCCAGGTAGGACCCGATCTCCAACGGCAACGGCAGCGTTTGGAAGCCTTCATGTACGCGTTCGGCATAGTGACGCGTCAAGTGGACATCCACACGTTCACTGCCCGCGTCGAGCGTCAACGTGAGTACCGCTTGACAGCTGGAAAACGTCCCGTGGAACGCGACGGTGGCCCGTGCGCCCGCAGCATGAGTGTCCACATGATCGACGCGGAACGGATCTTCCTCCCAGCGTGTGAGCAGCTCACCCTGCCAGTGCGTCAGCGGCCATCCCTGTCCCGCGCGCTGCAGCCGTGCCGACTGGATGTGATAGCCTTCATCGGCGACCGCATGCAGCACCAGACGATTCGTGCCCTTGCGTAAATACAGTTTGCCACACCCGGAGTGCACATCGTGGTTTTTCGACGGCAATCCCCCACCCCAGTGGCGATTAGTCGCCGGCACCCAATCCTCGCCCTCGCAGGCCAGGGCAATCGTCATGCCGCGCTGCACATCAAGCTGAAACGCGTACTCGCCGTCTTCCGGCACCTCGACCTCAGTGTACAAGCGCAAGTTACCACAGAATGCGCCCTCCGTCCACGCCACGCCGGTCGTGAGCGACACCATGCCACTCGCGGGCACATTGTGCCAGTGCACCAGGCGATTCGCCGCACCGGCATAACGCACGGCGCCCTGCATGTCGGTGACCGAAAGAATTTGCCCTTGTGGGCCAAGCTCCAAAGTGATCAACCCGTTGGCCAGGGTGGTGGCACTCGCCTGTACCGTGTCCGTCCGTGCTGCAGCCAGCGACTGCGTGGCACACGACGCGACGTTCGGCACGCACACAAAGCGGTGGTCTGCCGTTTCGACGACACCGCCACGTGAAAAGGGGAGCGGATTGAAGGCGTACTGCTGTGCGGCATTGTCCTCGCCGCGCAGCAGCGCCGCGATATGCCCGCGCACGTCCTGTTCGAGGCGCAGCGCCAACGGCAAATAGTGCGGGGTCAAATCGTGCAAGAGCCATTGCAGATGGCAGTCTTGCATAATCAGGCTGCGTTTCCAGTAATCGGTCAGATCGACGTGCACGCCCATCAGGGTCTGCAGGGTTTCGAGCACGCTTAGGGCCTGATCCGTACGACGCAGCGCCGCTTGCATCTGCATCACGAGCGGTGTCCCGCCATACCAGCCTTTGGTCAGCAAGCGTAATGAGGATTCACGGCGCGCGACAGTCGCGTTTAAGGCGGGCAAGCAGTCCGCCGAGACAAAGCTCAGCTGTTCTTCACGGTGTTCCGCGCAGAGATCCCGCACCTGCTGTGGCGCATCCATCAACTCGACGACATTATACAGGTACGAAGCGCCGGCATCCGGACGGCCGAACATCATCAGCGCGGTGCCGTCAGGCGACTCCACCAGCGCCGAATATGTACCAAACAGGTAGCGGTACCCGGCCAACCAGCCGATCTGCGGCAGCATATGGCAGGTCCAATTCAGCACCGTCGGGCCATCATGCACGAAGAAGCCGAGCGGTTCGGACTGCAGATTCTCGCGAACGACCGTACGTGTCAAGCGGTACGCCTGTAACGCTGACTCGCCCATCATGCCTTCCACGATAGCCCCGGCATAGGGATACGCCAAATAGTTCAGCGTGTCGTCACGCACGGCATGACGCAACGCGTCCAAGGTCTCCGAGGAAAATGGGACACCGCGCTTGCCGGGCTCCACATTATCGCGTGTGACCGCGCGCACGGTCGTATGCATACCGCTATCGAGCACCCAGCCGGGTTGGGTGAAATTGAACGTCCCTTTATCACACCCATCGGTCGCCAGAAATTCTAAATATTGCCCTTCCTGTAAGCGTCGGTTGCAATCGGCAACGCCGGGGGTCACCCATCCCCAATGAATCACGACCGCGACTAACTGATCCTTCTCGGCGACGGCCGTCTGCATGGTCTCCATATATCCTCGCTTCCATCTCCTGCCCTGTGCGGGGCATCTGCATGCACAGGGCGCATCATCCCTGTTTCTCGACACTACCGCCCAGAGAATTCGAACGTTTCCGTGGTCTTGCCGGATTTCCGTTGCAGCTGCACGGCCGCGCCGTTGACGGCGTCAAAGTCTTTCGCCGGGCCAAAGGTCCAGCTATCGACCGTACCGTCCGGCCAACTGACCACCGCGCTGTCCGCCGTGGATTTGATGGTCGGAATGGGATCACCCACCCGATGAGGGTAGAGGAAGACGCGGTATTTCGGCTCCGTCGTGGTCAGCGTTGCGCGCACCCGCAGGCGGCTGGATTCCACATAGTCCGTCTTGGGGTCTTCTTTGGCATCGGGACGCAGCCACCGCTCAAATTTCCCCTCCAGGGTACTCTTCGTCGGATTCAGCACCTGCACCAGCATCTGCGGCGCATTCTTCTCTGCCGGAATAATCTTCCACCCTCTCGGCAAGGTCGTCAGCTCAGCCAACCGAATCAACTGACTGTTTGCCGGTGGGACGGCCGGGGTGATGCCCGAGGGCTCAAAGCCATCCGGCGCGACCAGTACGGCGGTAAACTGCATTTCTTGCCCCCAGGACTTGATATTCAAGGTATGCGCGCCCTGGGTCAGTTCCAACGCGGGGTCTAAACGCCCGGCCAGCACCGGTTGCCAGTGGCGCAAACCGTTGGACGACTCGCGTGCAAACATGCGGGCATATTTCTGCCCGTCGAGCGCGAGTTCTGCGCCCCAGGTCCACGAGGTCCAACTCTCCCGTCCCATGAGCACCCAGACGCGATAGCGCCCGGCGGCGGGCAGCGTGAAGGGGACACGCAACGGATCGATCTGCTTGGCCGTCATATCCGGCATCAGGTACGCGCCGCTGTCGGTGGGCTTGAGCAACGCCCGGTTTTGATCAAGGCGCTCGAAGAGCGTCCCGGTGGGTGAGATCATCTGCCAGGCATACTCGTGCGGCGTTGCGTCTTTCTTAATATCGTCCACCACCATCACATAGGGATGGCTGCCGCGTACCAGGGCCGTGGTACGGAGGGCACGCTCGACCGGATTGTACGGGCGCACATCAAAGCCTTCGAACTTTTGTACACCGGGATCATTGGCCCAGCGCGCTTCCCAGTCATAGGCTTTCTTGGCGTCACCCATACTGGCAGCGGCCAAGCCGCCGTCTTTCATGGCCACGATGCGCCCCGGCATGGGGAAGATTCCCTCGGCTTTCCCATCGATAAAGACCAGGTTATGGAAGATATCCTGCGGAAACCAGCCCATACCGTCCGCCACCCACAAGCGACCGGCGCCGGCCACGGTGAAGGAGTTACGGTCCGCATGGGAATGCGATGGTCCGGCCCCCCACGGGTCGCTCTGAAATTCGAGATATAAATCGTCGGTGCCCCATCCGGAGCGCATGTACGCCAGGCCATTCTTGGCTAAATAGCGTGACAGCGGCAACTTCAGGTCCGCGGCGGTGAGCTTCGGGTCGGGATCGGTGGCCCATAACGCCTGCATGGCGGGGAATGCCGGGCCCCCATTCTGGTTGGCGAGATAGTTCGCGTTGACCCATTGCATCACCGGGTCTTTCGGATAGGCGAGCGCCAGGCGATAATAAACTTCGCCCAGTCCGACGTGCAGATCACGCGTATCTTGCAGGTCATTGAAGTCTTTGCCAAAGGGGAACAGATCGTAGGCCCACCAGAGCGGGACGTTGCGTAAATTGGTTTGTTCAAAGGCTGGATAGCCACGGCGCGCCATGGCGTCGCAGATGATAATGCCGTTCTGCATGCCGAAGGCAAAATAATGAATCGTCTCTTCCGGACCTCCTTCCGCACCGATACCATAGTGCAGATAATCTTGAATACTCGCCGCGGTCTTTGTGTACCAGTCCGGTTGGTAGCCCTCTTCTCCCTCGATGGCAAGCGCCGTAATACCGAATGCACCGGTCAGGAACGTCACGAAGTTGAAAGAGCGGTTTTTCTCAAAACCTTTCTTGAACCCCCAGACTTCGTTATCCAGACTGGCGCTGAGCGTGGTGCACACGGCGACGAGCCATTTTCGCACCTCAGTGCGTTCGCCCTCGGAGAGATCGTTGTAGAGCCAATCGTAGGCGAAACCGACACAGTTCGTTTGCCGCACATTCTGGCTGTTCTTCGCCACGTCGGTGGAGACGCCGCGCACGTAGGCGAGGAAGGCGCGCTTCACCGGTGGAATCAACGCCGGGTCGCTGCGCACCACGCCTACCAGCGCGGCGTCTTTCACCGCGCCAATGAGCATCTGGCACTCATTGCCTTTCATCGTCCATTGCGCGTTATCGGCAAGCTGCTCATGGTTTTCCAGCTTGGCGATCCACGGCGCGTACTTTGACTTCGGGTCTGCCAACTCTTTCGCCGCCCGCACACAGGCGTCATAGCCCGACTTGGCGACGCCAACCTTTACGCGCTCACGCAGTATCGGAACTTCGTCCGGTGTCAAACAAATACGTGGGTGAATCCCCGGCGCCGGCGGCTTCATCTGCCCGTAAACCACGGGGTCGGCCAGGCCACAACCCGCAAGAGCGAGCAGGAGACAGGCGCAGATGCACTGGCGTAGATAGCGTTTCATTCTCATCGTTTCCTTTCCGGGCCGGGGACTCACGGTTACGCGACGTATTGTGCGCTACCAGGCGAGCAACGCGCCATCCTCGTTCTTCATGGGGACGATGCGAATATTCGAAAGAGTCACGGTGTCATTCGCGTAATAACGGATGCTAAACTGTGCGGTCACCCGGCGCGTTGGTTTCGGCCATGGGTTCGAACCGTTTTTCCCGTACAGCTTATAGTCAACTAATTGCGCTGTATCATCATACCCGGCGGTCGTGCTGCTCGTCGGACCTCCGAAGAAGAAGGCGCAATCCGTTGGCGTGTTCACCGCAGCCAACGAGAAGCGACCGGTTGCGGGGGCATTGGAACGTGGGAGCACCTTAGATGGTAATAGGTCGGTCGAATTTCCGTAGGTCCAGGAGCCCTGAATCACACTGTTCGCACCGTCCAGCAGCGTAAACTGCGGTATCAGTTGGGTAGAGGATGTACCATATTTAATGTTACAAGTGACTTCAAAGTAACCATTCAGCGGATTGATATCCGAGGGTAACGGATAGGGCGGGGAGGCAACTGCGATGGTATTGTTGCCAACTACCGTGACGGTAATTGACGAACCTTGCCCGGTCAGCGAGTCGCCCGCAGGGGGAGGGGCCGCAGCGTTAAGTGGATATGTCGCGCCTTGAGCGAACCAGGCGCCATTGGGGACCAGCGAGATGATTTTGTTGGTCTTGCTGGCGGCCACGTGTCCATCCAGATAACTGGCGATCACCGCGCCGTCATGACGCAGAGCGACGCTGCCATCGTCCACGAACGTAATGGTTGACTGGTTGGGAGTACAATCACAGGTGAGCATCTGATCGAGTGATTGGCCGATATCACCGAGCGACATGCCGGACACCCAGGCGTTGTAGCCATACGATGGTGTGGTACTGTTGCCACGCGTTTGCGAAGTCGGGCAGTCATACACCTTGTCGGCCAGGTTGAGACTGGAGATCCAGTTGGCGACCGTAGGTAACTTCTCTTCGTTCTCTTGGGCATACATGAGCACAGCAGTGGCAAGCTGCTTCTGATTACTGGTGCATTTCGCTTGCCGCGCTTTCTCGCGCGCTTTGCCGAAGACAGGGAAGAGGATGGCTGCCAATATCGCAATGATGGCGATAACGACAAGCAGCTCAATCAGGGTAAAGCCATGCTTTGTTCCTGTACGGGGATTTATAAACATTTCCGAGCTCCTTCCAGAATAAGGTATAAGGTATTCTGAACCTGTTGTAATTATTTCTCCCCCGCTCCATTGTGTCAACGCAGATGGGGGTGTATAATCCATTAAACAAGTTAAACAGCACCATGTCGACCATCCGTCAACTCGCGAAATTATCGGGCTACTCCATCGCCACCGTCTCATTGGCGCTGCGCGATGATCCGCGTCTGCGCCCGGAGACGAAAGCGCGTATTCAGGAATTAGCCGATCTCTATCACTATCGTCCCAACCGTCTCATGGAAGGGGCAATTACCGGCAAGACCAACACACTGGGCTGTATCGTGCCACAGGTAAGTTCTCCGTACTTCTCCTGTGTGTTACAGGGGATACTGGAAAAGGCGTTCGAAGAAACCTATCGCGTCATCACCCTGCAAACACACCACAAGTTCAAGCATACGATTAAGGGCTTGCAAACGCTCGTCGAGCAGCGCGTAGACGGCATCTTGCTGGCGCATGGTCATGCTGAACCGATTCCGACCGAATCCCTGCTGGAACTGAAAAGCCACGGGGTCGCGCTCGTCGGCATGGATTACCTCGAAACGGAAACCCCCATCAACGAGATATGCACCGATGAACTGCAGCTTGCGGAACAGATCATTGCATATCTTGCCGGATTGGGGCATCGGCAGATTGGCGTGTTCTGTAATCATGTTTCCTCCACACATGCCCGCGGACGCATCAACGCCTTCGATCAGGCGTTACGCGCGCACGGGTTAAGCACCGCGCATTGCGTGCGTCTCGTGAAGGAGATAGAAGCCTACGACGATATTTGGCTCCCCGGCACAGGTCTGGCGACACGGCCGACGGCGCTCGTGATGATGACCGACGATATGGCATCGCAGATCATTCAACGTGCCACACAGCACCGGCTGCGGATTCCCCACGACCTCAGTATCGTCGGATGTGGCAATTTCTCCTTCGGCCGTACATCCTTGCCCCCGTTGACCTCGGTCGAGCAGTATCCCATAGAAATCGGACGACAAGGCATCGAATTACTGCTGGAATGCATCCGTGCCGAGGCGGAGGGCACGGCTCTCCCGCCCCGCTGTATTATGGTGAAGCCGTCCCTGGTCATTCGGGAATCCTGCTGCCCGCCGCACCGGCGCTAATTGTCACTCCAAAACCCGATGTGCATCTCACGGTATACGGATTGTGTGTTGTCATGCACGCTGTCTTGTTGCATGTGTCAG
>DASXVL010000254.1:0-2088 GCA_036504255.1 Armatimonadota bacterium
CAAGGAATATCTTGATTTGTACCGTGCCGCCGGCCGGCACGGTTTCATTTGCGATACGCAATTCTATGACAGAGGGCTCCGCCCCAATGAGCGCGCCAGCCAGAAACGGAAGCAGGACCAAGTACGGAATGTGTGCCATCAGTAACTCAATCACTCAATGACAAATCGCGAGACGCCCGCGTCGAGCTTCCTCGTCTTGCCCTTCCACACGAACTCTCCACTTACTCCCGGCGGCAGCGTCACGTCCGCGTTCAGTTTTGTGCCCTCGAGTGCCAGGCTCACCGCCACCTCTCCTTTGGGATGCGGAATCGCGCCTGACACCTTGGTCAGCTTGCCCAACGATGGCCGGATCAGCACGCGCCGAAAGCCCGGAGCCGCGGAATCGATTCCCAACACAGTGCGAAACACTTCGATGTTAGGACTCGCGCCCCACGCATGGCAGTCACTGCGCGTCGGATCCAGCACCTCAGCCCATGTCGTCAATCCGTAACTCAGCATGGTGCGCCATTGGCCAAGCTGATCGAGATAGCCATCACCGCCGCCCGACTGAGCCAGCGCCTGGTGCAGATAGTAGCGGAAGTAAATCGAACATTGCACCAGTGAAGTATCCGCCGCAACGCGCTCGGCTAAGTCACGCGCTGCCTTGCCCTGCGTCAATCCAGCGAGCACAGCCAGCGCATTTGTGTGTTGAGAATAACCGGTCTTGTTCACACCATCCGCGTACATCTTGCGGCCGTCATCCCAGTACAGCTTTTGAATCGTCGCACTCAACAGCCGTGCGGATTCACGATACTCGGCAGCCAATGCCTTCGATCCCATCGCGTCTTCCAAACGCGCTGCCCACTGATACGCGAGCAGCAGTTGCAGGTCGGCAGGAGCCTTCGAACCTTCGGCATCGCCACCCGGCGCGCCACCCCTCCACTCCTTCGTCCAATCGACGTAGTTCCACCACGGCATCACGCCTATCGACCCGTTCGCCTGTTGCCGCGCCGCGAAGAACGACAGCACCGCGTGCACTCCCGGCAGCATCTCTTTCACGAACTTCGGATCGTCCTGATACATCCAGTAGTCATGAACCATCCCGATCCACCACAGTGAAAACCCGGGAATGTACTGATGCAGACGCGTTGGAGCGCGGCTCATCGTCGCACCCTCGCTCGTGCGCGATGTGTTCAGCAGGTCGATTGCATTGCGCGCCAGACGCCCGTCTCCAGTCATGTACATCGACACCATGGACTGTATGCGCGTATCGCCCGCGTACTGCAGTTGCTCGTAGTATGGACAATCCTGATAAGTCTCATGCGCGCACAATCGCGCGGTGCGCCAACCCGTATCCAGAATCCTGTCGATCTCTTTCACGCCCGCATCGAAGCGCGCCTTGCGCTCGAACGGATAGCCGGTGTAAGTGCCCCGAAGATCTTCGATGGTGAGCGGTTCGTCCTTCGTCTCCACCGTGAGTTCCATGTAGCGCCACGTGCGCCACCACAACGGACGGAACACACGACGGTCGCCTCCATCCGCTATGACGACATCGTGGTTGCCGACGAAGTCCTTGCCTTCCACTTCATTGCGATTACCCTTGCCCCTCTGGCCCTTCAAGTACAGTGCTTCGGCATAGCCGAGCTGGATCTTCGCGCCGCGACCTTTGCTGAAACGCAGTTCCGGATAGCCCGTCGTGAGGTACGTTTGGTCCAGCAACATGCGGACTTTGCTATTCGCCGGAATCGCAACAGCCGCTGACTTCTGGCCCGCACCCAGCGTGCTCTCGCGCACGACCGGAGGCGGTTCTGGCTTCTCTTCCATCATCGGAATGCTGCGTGGCACCAGCATCCACGGGCTGTGGCTGTCGCGAGCATTGCGAGCCGCACCCGCGCCCATCGGCTTTGCGGCAATCCAATTCGAATCGTCGAACTCCGGCTGCTCCCAACCCCACGGATACTTCGAAGCAGTTATCATCTCGCCGGGTCCGGCCACGTAGTAGCCGCGCACCTGCCCGTACGTGAACACGATCGGTTCATACGCTTCATCGCGTATGCCCATCCAGCTCTTGCCGGTGTCGACTACCCGTTCCGCCGCGCTGTCGCCCTG
>DASXVL010000255.1:0-2653 GCA_036504255.1 Armatimonadota bacterium
GTTCGTGTCATAGACGGTCAGGGTCATATTTTTCTGGGCATTCGCCGTCGCCACCACGTGATACCAGGTGGCCGACGACAGTCCGGTGGGTGCGGTGATGGTTTTTATGCCCGGAAAGCCCATTTGCATGCCAAAGACCACGCGATTGCTCGTATCGAGATACAGCCAGTAATTGTACTTTCCGCTCCCGCTCCATGGCTTGCACACCAGATAGCCGCCGGTGGTCTCAGTTGCATTGATGTTGATCCAGCAGTCGATAGCCAGGTCTCCACCTCGGTACTTCAGTGCCTCGTTATTCGGCACGGTCACCATCGAGTTCAGGCCATTGAAGAGCAGCGCTCCGCCGTTTCGCCCGGTCGTCCAGGTCGGGCTGTTGCAGAGTGTGCCGGTGCGCCCGTTGCCTGTACTGTCCGCTGCAGTGGTCCCACTGCCCTCGTCGAGCTTCCACCAGGCATCCTGGATGGGGGTGATCGTAACCTGCACATCGTCGATCATCCCGTCAAAGGTCGACTCGGCAGATCCGGCCCATCCCTGGCCATACGGATAGAACGTCCCGATGGCCAGTCCGGTGGTCTCATCTCCGTTGCTCGGTGTCCAGCAGACGATGGTATGCACGCCGCTGGCGCTGGTGACCACCGAACCGTTCACATCGTACACGGTGACGGCCATGTTTTTCTGGGCATCGACCGTCGCCACCACGTGGTACCAGGTCGCCGACGACAGCGCGGCGGGTGTGGTGATGGCCATATTACCCGTATCGCCCATTTGCAAGCCGAAGGTGATCTTCTTATCACTTGTCAGGGTCAGGTAGTAGTTGTTGTGACCATTCCCGTTCCAGGGCTTGGAGAGCAGAGACGCGCCGCTGGTTTCCGTCGCATTGATATTGATCCAGCAGTTGACGTTCAGGTCTCCGCCCTTGTACTTCAGCAACTCGGCATTCGGCACCGTTACCATCGAGTTGAGGCCATTGAAGAGGAGCGCTCCGCCGTTATGCCCGGTGGTCCAGGTCGGCTCGTTGCAGAGCGTGCCGGTGTTCCCGTTGCCTGAACTGTCCGCTGCAGTAAGCCCGCTGCCGTCGTCGAACTTCCACCAGGCATCGGGGGGGTCTGCCAACTGGAAGGCGACATCCTGCTGCACGTCATACTGGTTCGTGCTGTCTCCTTCCTTCGCCCACACGCGGATGGTGTAATCATGCCACTCCAGGGGCGTCCAGACGCAGGAGTTACTGGAGGAATACGCCTGGATGGTACTCCAGTTGCCCCCGTCGTACCCCACCTGGAACTGGTATTGCACCATGGTGCCGCCGACCGGGGTGGCGGTGATGGTGATGGGGGTCTGCGCTCTGACCGGCGGGGGTGGCGTCAGTTCCACCTGCATATCGGAGAGCGGCTCCGGCACCATCTGCTCCTTCGATGCTGCCGCCAGGGACGTTTTATTCACCCCGTCCACCGTGATGTACGTGCCGCCGTACAGCGCGACGCTGGTCACCGTGCCGCTGACACGCTTCACGTAGGCGACTTGCCCATCAGTGGCCAGCCCGCCGGCGCTCACCGCGGCGCCGCTGCGGTTGATGATCACGCTTTGCAGCGACCCGTCCGGCGCGGTGAAGCTGAAGACCGTCCGCAAGGCGTCATCCAGATGGACGGTCACCCCATCCGCCAGCGACTGCGCCGCCCCGCTCTCATGCGGCAGCAGCAGCGTGGCGCTGCTCACCGGCGTGTTGGGCTGCGCGGTCTGCCGGATGCTGTACTGCAACCGCCAGGGCAACGGCAGGGTAGTATCCCACTTTTTGTGATCGACGATTTCCATCGTGCCGTTGGCATTCTCCAGGAAGTAGATGAGCAGGTCGCGCTTGCTGTTATGCCAGCGGGTGAGCACCGGGGCGTTCACCCCCAGCCCACGCAGCGGTATCCACTCGCCGATATAGCTGTTGATCCAGTTGGGACCGTAGTCCGGCCCAAGGTTGGCCAGCCGGTACGCCGAACCCCAGCGCAGCCAGATATCCGACTCTCCGGTGAGCGAGGTAAACGTCACCATGTCCTTCACCACGGCGCCGACGCCTTTGATGAAGACTACGTCGCGATCGAGATTCGCCGGATACCCCAGATATTGCGTCACCTGAATCTTGCCGTACCCCACCCCGCCCAGTTCGTAGACGTTCGCCTGCGACACCAGGTCGTTGTTGCTCTTCGTGTAATACTCGGTGGAGTCGTACTTATACCCGTCGAAGTCCATCACCAACGGGCGGTCATGGTCTTCCGGTAGGCGTTCCATATACCCCAACGCCATCAGCAACAGCGACTGGTGGTCACTCATGGCGATGGTCATCGGCGACTTCTTGTGGCTGTGCCCGGCTTCGCCCACGGCGTCCAGCATCAGGGAGAGGCTGTCGCGGTCGGGTCCGCTGGTGAACACCAGCTTGTCCGGCTGCAGGTCCGCGTACAGGTCGCAATATTGATTCGTTTGCTGCTGCTGTTCCGCGGTGCGTTGCGCGATGCGATGCCGCTTGGTCAAGGCGACGTCCTTTTCCCGCGCGCCTTCGGCAAGGCTCTCATTCGCGACGGACCAGGCATCGAAGAGCGACCAACCGGCTTCATCACCGGTGTAGCCCCAGCTATCCAGGTTCTCGATGCGGTTGATCGCATAGTTGTAG
>DASXVL010000256.1:0-4166 GCA_036504255.1 Armatimonadota bacterium
TACGTTATACCGGAGGGAAAGGTTACCGGCAATTAAGTCGGTTAAATCTACTGTACAGGCACCGAACGCTGTCGCCAATGTGTTGTCGGAATAATTCCGCTTCCGACGCAGCATTTCTCCTCGTCTTTCGCCACATTCGCCTCATAAAGCAGTACAAATCCATAGCCGTTGGTGTGGTTTAGGAGCGCGCCATCACCAAGGCAATGCCGCCTGCCTTACTGCCCCTGCTCCCACAGCCACTCGGGGAAGCGGAGGCAGCTTTCGGGGATGAATTCCTTTTTCTGGTGAGCGCTCTCCCAGTAGAGGAAGACGTAGACGCCGGAGACGCCGTTCTTTTCAAAGAATTCCATGACGAAGTCGTAGGGTTTGCCCGCTTCCAGGCGCAGGGTGGTTTTCTCCTCGGCGATGCCCTGGATTTGCCAGTCGTCGATGAGCAGTTTGCCGTTGATCCACAGGCGCACGCCGTCGTCGGTGGCGGTGTAGATGGTGTACTCCTCGCTATAGCGCGGCACGATGCTGCCGATCCAGCGTACCGAGAAGGCGGCGACGGGCATGCTGCCGTCGGGCATGCGGCCTGTCCAGTTGGCCTGGATGTTGTGATCGGCGCGGCGGAAGAGCGGGGTTTCAAAATTCGCCCCGGCAAAATATTCGCCGAGGACGCCGGTGCCGTCGCCGCGCAGCGCGGGGGGAATTTCCCTGCCCGGCCGGGGCGGCTCTACCAGGTAAAACGGCAACACAGGCACGGTACCGTGCAGACTGAGCGCGCCGAGGGCGACGGGTATGGGCACGGCGGCGACGGGTGGCCGCGGCTTGCCGCCCGGCTGTCCTTCTTTCGCCGTCGGGTCATAGTCGGGCATGGTGGGCAGGTGTAGCCCGTCGCCCAGCGGGAGGTCGGCGGTGACAATGTGGTCGGGGATGCGGTTGTCCAACGCCACGCCTTGCAGGTCGCGTCCATCGACGACCACCTGGTGGTCGGGGTTGACGTAACGCGGCGCCCCATTCGGCTCGCCGGGGATGGTGGCGCTGCGCGTATCCGGATGCGGCGCGTCGATGCCGGGGGAATTGCCGTTCCCCTCGCCGTCGCCGCCCTTGCCGCGTTCCGTCCCCGCGCGCTGGTTCGAGGCGTTGCCCGCGCGGTTATTATCACCGCGCCCGGCCTCGTTGTGCGAACCATTTCCCGCCTCGTTGTGCGAGCCTCCGGCGGATTTGTTATCATCCCCGTTACCGCCCTGATTGTCCGAGCCATCGCCAGTACGGTTGTTGTTGCCGTCGCCGCTGCGGTTATGCGAGCCATCTCCCGACTGATTATGCGAGCCGTTGCCGGATTTGTTATCGTCGCCGTTGCCGCTACTGTTGTGTGAACCATCCCCGGTGCGGTTGCGGTCACCGGTGCCGGTACGATTATGGTCGCCGTCACCACTGCGGTTTTCCGATCCCGCACCTGCGCGATTGTGCGAGCCATGCCCGGCTTGGTTATCCTTGCCTGGCCCCCCGCGATTGTCGCGGTCCGCGCCGGCGGGGTGCGCCGCTGCTGTCTGCGGCGCGGCGTTGGGGCGCGTGGGGTGCGTGGCGCCTTCCGCCGTGCTGTTCGGGTAGCGGAAGCCGTGCGGCGTGCGCGCGGCGCCGGTCGGCACATCACGCCGCGCCTCGCCGCGTTTGCCGGTACGGCCCTTGCCCGCATTGCCGTGCGGGCCGGTGTCCGTCGCCTCCCGCTCGGGCGCTTTGCCCGCGCCTGCGCCGGTCTGCCCTGTAGCCTTCCCGTTGGTTTTGCTGGTACCCTTGGCGCTGGTTTTACCGGTGCCCTGCCCTTTCGCCTGCCCGGGCGGCGTGTTCGTGCGCGCGCCCGGCTTTCCGGTCTGCTGTTGCTGCTTCGGCGTGCTTGGCTGCGGACGCGGCTTGCCCTGTTGCGGCGTGGGGGTCGGGGCGGTCGCGCGTTGCGGGCGCGGCGGCAGGTAGCGGTCCACCACGCGCGGGCGCGCGGCGGCGGTGACGGGCGTCGCATGGGCCTGCAGGTAGCCGACCACGCCCACCAGCGTCAGGTTCACCAGCAGCGAAATCGCAAAACTCACCAGCAATATACGCGGAAGGCGGGTCATGCTCACTCCTTGCCCGGCAGCAATGCGCGCCCCTGTGCGTCAATCGCGCCGGTGGCCACCAGCACAGGCAGCGGCCCGCCGCCCGGTCGCGTGACGTGACTGACCGTGTCGAGCACGCCGATCAGATCTTGCGTGGTGCGCGCGGGGGCGACGTTGAGGATGACCACCATATCCGGCTGCGCGCCCGCGCGTTGCTGTAAAGTGCTCAGCAGATTTTCCGGCAGCGTGGGCACGCCGTTCAGTTGATACACACCCTCGGCCGTCACGGTCACCACCAGCTTATTCGCGTCGGTCACCACCGGCGTCACGCTTTGCGGGGCGGGACGGGGCAATGCCAGCCCCATGCCCTTCACGTGCACCATGGAGAGCGAGCTGTACATGAAGAAGACGAGCAAAAAGAAGATGGCGTCGATCATCGGGATGATCTCGATGCGCGCGCGCCGCCGGGCCGGGCGGGGCAGTTTCATCGGCCACCCCCCTGCAGTTGTTGCGGCGAGGTGGCGATCATCACCGTCGCCGGGTTAGCGCGTTTCACCGCGTCGAACACGCGCAGGAACAGGTCCACCTGGCGTTCCTTATCGCAGTTCAGCACCACCGCCAGCGACGGCTCGTCGGCGAGACGCGCCTGCAGCGTAGCCACCAGCTCGCTTTCGCGCAGCGGTTCGCGATCGAGGAACAACTCGCCGGTTTTGGTAATGGAGACGACGATCTGCCCCTGCATGCGCTGCTGCGCGGTGGCGCTCACCGGACAGCGCACGCCATGGGTATCCATGCGGATGGCGGAGAGGCTGATCATGATAAAGTAGACGAGCAGGAAAAAGATCGTGTCGATCATGGGAATGATCTCGATCCGCCCCTTGCGCACCTCAGGCCGGGGTAGTCGCATGGGCCGCCTCCTCCGTGGCCGCGCGCTTGGTCTGCAGCTTATCCACGATGGTCAGCAGTTCCGCCGCGCGCACCTCCATCTCGCTGATGAGGTCGCGCACGCGTTCGTTGAAATGGTTATAGACCGGCAGCGTCATGATGGCGATGCTTAACCCGGTCGCGGTGGCGATGAGCGCTTCCGCCACGCCCCCGGTAATGGCGAAGCCCGCATCCGAGCCGGAGGCGATGGCCACCACCTGGAAGGAACGAATCATGCCGGTAATGGTGCCCAGCAGGCCGAGCAGTGGGGAGAGGGTGATGACGGTGTCGAGGATGCCCAGGCGCTTCTGCAGCAGGGGAATCTCCCGCAGCGCCACTTCTTCCATGGCGCACTCGATTGTGCTGTGCTCGCTCGACGCCGGCAGCGTGAGCCCTGCCGCCAGCATGGCCGCGACCGGCCCGGGCGTGGACTGGCAGGCCCGCAGCGCCTCGGCGCGCCGTCCGCCCTGCAGGTGGCCGCGTACCAGTTGCAGCAAAGCCGCATGGTTCGCCGAGGCGCGCCATAACGTCACGCCCCGCTCGATCATCACGGTGACCGAGACCACCGCACACAGGAAGAGCGGCCACATGACCCAACCGCCCTTTAACAAAAATAGCCATCCATGCTGCAGCATGCCATACCCTCCAATGCGACCACTCGGGGAACAACAGCAGTATACACAAAGAGGAGGGACATTGTATAGGAGAAAAAAGGGGCACGGGCGAGGGCCAATGCCATCCAAATACGCGCTGTCGGTTGGTCGACCAAATGGCTGGCTCGCATGAACCGTATTGGCCGGTACTTACGAGAAACACAAGCATCATGTTCTTCCGAAGAAGAACGCATCGTCGTCTCCCCGTGGTAGGGGCCGCAGCCGTGCGGCGTGAGGGGGACGGGGTGTGTCATGTCGTGCAGCCTGTCTCGTGGTGTAAGCAAGCGTCTAGCGTTTAGCGTCTGGAAATACCGCGTGCCATCGTCCCCTATATGCTACATGTAGGGGGCGTGACGTTCTACCGCGCTGTGCAGATTGAGCGTCTGTAGCGCGCGCCCGCTGTGGCGCGCCTGTGGTGCGACCGTATCCGTGCGGCGAAAGGGCTCAGCAGGGTGCCAAGTTGGGAACGCTCAGGCGCTCGCGCGGGCACGGGTCTGCAGGCACGACAGGCGCG
>DASXVL010000257.1:0-5662 GCA_036504255.1 Armatimonadota bacterium
ACGCACCTTGCCGCTCACGCGAACACGAGACACCAAAGCACTGCCACGGGCCGCCACAGCGGGCGGCCCCTACCGCGGCATGCTACGGCCCTCTCCCCGGTGTAACGCGCCCCCGCCTACCGTCGGCGAAAATGCGAGGGCGAGTGGCTGGTGCGGTCGCGGAACTGCCGGCTGAAGTGAAAGACATCGCGGTAGCCGAGCACTTCCGCGATGCGGGTGATGCTGTAGTTCGAGAGGTAGAGCAGGCTTTTGGCGGCGTCGATTTTGGTTTGGATGATGTAGTCGCGCGGGGTGACGCCGGTATAGCGCCGAAAGACGCGCGTGAAATGGCCGGCGGAGATGCTGCACTCTTCCGCCAACGTGGTCACGCAGGCGCGTTGCCCAGGATTTGTTTGCAGGCGTTGGCAGATCTGCTGTATTTGGGCAAAAATTTCTTGTTCGTTGTCCTGCAAGGCTGGCCGGCGGTCTTCTTCCTCCAGCGCCGCCAGGGTGGCGCTCATCCAGGGCGCGGCCTGGTGACAGAGGGGGGCGTCGGCATTGAACGCCGTGATGGCGCGTTCAAAGAGCTGGCTGAAAAAGGGCAGGTTATTGATGCGTCGGAAGCGCGCCGGGAGCACGCTGGGGTCGGGGCGTCGCGTCGTGCCGCGGTAGCGAAAGAGCGTCCAGAGCACCGTTAACGGGTACGTGGGGTCATGCTCACCGAGGGCATACTCCCACATGGGCACCACAAAGCAATCGCCGCTGCGGACGGCAACGGTGCGGTCGGCAAGGGACAAGGTGCCTTTGCCTTCGAGCACGCACCAGAGGTTGAGCACATTGCCGTTATTGGGGAAATTTTCCCAACGCCAATCCGGTCCGCATGCGGACTTGTGCGCAACCAGCATTTCGACATCGAAGCGTGTGGAGGTCATGCTGGAAAAGTACATAAATTCGCCGAAAACGTCAATAGCTTGGTGGGGGAGAGTATGGGAAGATAGCAAACGTTGTCGCAGACGTTCTCGGCATGCTCGGGATGAGACGGCAAACCCATACGGAGAAGGACAAGACATCATGGCGAATATGACAGGATATGAGCGGATCAAGAATATTCTTCAGCGCAAACCGGTGGATCGCATCGGGCTCTACGAGCATTTCTGGGGCGATACCCATAAAAAGTGGACGGACGACGGTCACCTGACCCCCGGCGAGCGCATGGAGGACCATTTCGGGTTCGACTTGGGCATGAGTTGGAGCTTCAACACGGTCGCCGACCCGGACTATGTGCCCGAAGTGCTGGAAGAGACTGAGGAGACCATCCTGCAAAAGGACGGCAACGGGGCGATCCTGCGCCGACATAAGCAGCATGACACCACGCCGGAGCATGTGGACTTCACCGTGAAAGACCGCCAGGGCTGGGAAGAACTCATTAAACCGAAATTGACCCCCGAACGCAGCCGCATCAATTTTGAGGGCTACCGCGAGGCCAAGCGCCTGGCCGCCGAGCGCAACCGGTTCTTCTGCTGGTCCGGGGTCAACGTCTTCGAGATGATGCACCCGGTCTGCGGGCACGAATATATGCTCATGGGCATGCTGGACGATCCGGAGTGGGTGGAGGATATGGTGACCACCTACTCGAATTTGACGGTCGCGCTGCAAGAGATCCTCTTCGCCGAGGAAGGCTATCCGGACGGCATCTGGTACTACGAAGACATGGGCTTCAAAGAGCGCCCGTTCGTTTCGCCGGCGATGTACACGGAAATTATCAAGCCCGGCCATGTGAAGACCATCGGCTTCGCGCATAGCCACAACATGCCGGTCATCATGCACTCGTGCGGTTTTGTCGAGCCGTTGCTGCCGGGCATGGTCGATGCGGGCATCGATTGTCTGCAGGTGATCGAAGTGAAGGCGGGCATGGACCCCATACGCATTCACCGCAACTTCGGTGACCGTCTCTCCCTGATGGGCGGTATCGATATCCGCGTGCTGAATACCACGGACATGCGCGAGATCGATCGGGAATTGGAGAGCAAGATTCCCATCTTGAAGGAAGGGTTCGGCTACGTGCTGCACTCCGATCACTCGGTGCCGGCGACGGTGCCGTATGAGACCTATCGCTACTTCATCGAGAAGGGGCTGGCCTTAGGGACGTATTAGGCCGCGTACCATCGCAGGTTTGTTCTATAGGGTACGGCCAGGCTTGGGCCCTGTTCCAAACAGGACTATCCGCATAAGGCAGAGCTGCGCCAGCGCGCAACCGGCGACTTGTCAGAATACACCGCCGTCTCCCCTACAGCGGAGATCGAGAGTGGTTTCTTCCCTAGCCCTTTTCAGGGCTAGGGAAACGCATGCGCTGGATGGCTGCGTTTCTGCCGCGGTGTGTCTGTGCGGGGGGCAGAGGGCAACCTCTGCCCCGACCGCGATTAAGGACGCTAGGTTAGGCCGGTGTCACCGGCTTGCCCCTATCGGTCACCTATTTCCACAACGCATAGACTTTATACCGTTGTGTGCGAAACGGCCTCAACCCCTCTCCTAATCCTGGGCGAGGGGCGTCAGTGAGCGGGGCGTACGCAACACAAATGGTATGATATGCGCGAGCGATTACGGCACCGACGACAGCACGAAATCGGCCTCGCCGTGTGGGATGAGCGAGAAGCTGGTGAGCGCGGCCGGGATTAGTAGCGTGTCGCCGCAGTGGAGTGCCTCTTCACCATCGGCCCAGCGCAGCGTGCCGCCGCCGGCGACACAATTCAGGATGGTAAAACTGCCGCCATCCGTGCAGAATGGCTGCGCGGCGCGCAAGGAATATTTATCCACGACGAAATACGCGCATGCCGCCAGCCGCGTTTGCCGGTTGCCGCCCTCGTCTGTGATGATGTCCGTGTGCGGTGTCGGGGTGTAATCCTGCCAATTTGTCACCGCCATCGCCTGCTCCACGTGCAGCTCGCGCGGCGCGCCGTCCAGGCCGACGCGTCCCCAGTCATAGAGACGATAGGTGGTGTCGGAGTTTTGTTGGATTTCCAAGATGAGTAAACCGGGCATGATGGCATGGATGCGGCCGGCGGGGATGAAGATGCTGTCCCCGGTCGCCACCGGCAGATGCTGCAGCAATCCCGCCGGATCGCCATGCTGTAGCGCTTCGCGAAATTGCACGGCCGTTACGCCATCGCACAAACCGGCAATGAGGGTGGCGCCGGGCTCGGCGTGCAGCACGTACCACATCTCCGTCTTCCCCAACTCGCCCGCATGCTGCGCGGCATACGCGTCATCGGGATGCACCTGCACGGAGAGTTTATCCTCCGCGTCGATATACTTCACCAACAGCGGAAATGTCGCGCCGTAGTGCGCATGGACGCGTGTACCCAGCACATCGTCGGGGTGTTCGGCGACGAGCGCATGCAGCGTGACGCCCTGCCATGCGCCGTTCGCCACCACGCTGCGGCCATGCGGATGGTCGGAGACTTCCCACGACTCGCCGATGGGCGCGTCCGGCGGTATCTCCCGCCCCAGCACCGTCTGCAGGCGACGTCCGCCCCAGACTTTTTCGAAATAGCAGGGGGTAAAGCGTAACGGATAGAGCATCATGGCGACTCCACTCCTGAAAGATCGCGCCCATCGTACCAAATTCGACGACGGAAGGGCTAGCATTGCTGTGAGAAATATCCTGCCGTGTATTCCGTTGCGGCCGTGGACGGCCCTGCGCGCATCAGGTACAATAGAGATACCATGATCGTACAGACCGACAGCCAATTAGCCGCCTTGTGTGCGGAACTACAGCACGTTCCCGCGCTCTTTCTCGACACTGAGTTCGTCAGTGAATCGCGCTATTACCCGGATCTCGGCACCATTCAGGTGGGCGGGGGCGGGCAGATCGCGCTCATCGACCCGCTGTCGATTACGGATTTTTCTCCGTTTTTCGCCCTGCTCGTCGACCCGAACATCATCAAAGTTTTCCATGCCGCCGTGCAGGATTTGGCCATCTTCTACCGTATGCTCGGCCAGCCCGTCACGCCGGTGTTCGATACGCAAGTCGCCAACGCCCTGCTCGGGCACGATGAGCAAATCTCCTTTGCCAACTTGGTGGAACGCGTGACCGGTGAGCACCTGCAGAAAGCGCACAGCTTCACCGACTGGCTGCGTCGTCCGCTCACGCCCGGTCAGGTGGAGTATGCCCTTGACGACGTGCGCTACCTCATCCCCGTGTATGAGGCGCTCGTGCGGGAATTGCAGCAGCACGACCGGGTGGAGTGGGCGCGCGAGGAGTTTCGGCGCTTTGAAGACGAGTCCCGCTTAGCGCCCGCCGACCCGCAGGAACTCTACCTGCGCCTGCGCGGCGTGGATCGCCTGAGCGGCAAAACGCTGGCGATGTTGCGCGCGCTCGTCGCCTGGCGTGAAGAAACCGCCCGTGCGCGCAATCTCCCCACCGGGCGCATCGCCCGTGACGAGGTACTCATGGAGTTGGCGCGTCGCCCGCGCCAGCGCGCGAAGGAACTCCGCGAAATTCGCGGCATGTTGCCGCAGCAAGTGGAACAATTCGGCGAGGCGATCATCACTGTGCTCTCACGCGGGGCGCTGGAACCCTGTCCCGGCATAAAACGCACGCCCTCGCTGCCGACCTCGTTAGAACCGACCGTCGATTTTCTCGCCCTCTGCCTGCGCTCGCTGGCGGGGGCCAAGGCGATCTCCCCCGGCGTGGTGGCCACCCGAGGTGACCTGGCCGCGCTCATCCAGGCCGGCGACCAGGCCGACGTCCCGCTTATGCGTGGCTGGCGCCGCCGCGTCATCGGCGAGGATCTGCTGGCCACCTTGCAAGGCCGCGCCACCGCACGCATCATCCCCGGCAGCCGACAGGTTCACCTGGACTGGCACGACGTTCCTGCGGCAAATTAACGTGCCTGTGACAAGATTCCTTGGCTGATCCGCGCGTGATCTTCAGGCTGGGTTAGGGTCAGCAGCACTGTTTGGAAGGGTTCGAGCCGCGCGAGACCCGCCGTTCCCATCCCTCGGGAGAGCGGGACTCGCTGCGCTCGAACCCTTCCAAACGGTGCTAAGGACTTTAGGCTAGGCTGGTGTCAACCCTCACTCCAACCCCTCTCCCCGAGGAGAGGGGCTTTTAGTGCGGTGTCATCAAACACAACGGGTATTATGTGTTGTCCCCTGCCCCTATCGGGGCAAGGGATAACGCAAGGGCGAAGACCTCGCGCATGTCTGTGGAGCTCATTGACTGTAGGCTGGGCCCGTGTCAACGGCACTGTTTGGAACAGGCACATGTCCGTTTTCTGCCAGCTTGCACCCTTCCCAACCGTACTACCGCCGCCGCTTAAGCGCCCGTTCCAAACGCCGCATGCCGATGAAGAGCAGATGCGCCGGTGAGACCTTCAACGCGAATTCCCACGCCGGTTGCCTGCTCGAAATGACGACCCGCCGCAGCGCGTATGGGTCGTGGCGCCACAAGCGCGTACCGTCGAAAATCGCCAGCGCGCCCAGATATCCCGCTGCCGCTACCTGTGTCATGACCCGCGCATCAAACAGGCCGTAGGGATAGATGAGAAACTCGACCGGGCGTGCCAAGCGCGCTTCCAGGGTCGCCTTACTCTCCCGCACCTCGCGCGCGATATCGTCCTCGGGCAAGCGGGAGAGTTTGGGGTGCGTCACGGTATGGCTGGCGATATCCATGCCCGCCGCC
>DASXVL010000258.1:0-2798 GCA_036504255.1 Armatimonadota bacterium
AGGTAGAAAAAATTGGGGGTACCCATATCGTACCCAGAGTATGCCGCACACTGAACATCACCAATCACAATGTTTGCGTGCACCCACCGCGCCAACGCCAGAACATAGCAGGAGTTTCCCGTACATTAGTGAATTGTGAAAGTATAGGGGGAAAGTACACATGACGGAGACTGGACTGACGCGCGGCAATCGACTGATCCCCCTGTTGCTCGGTGCTCTGCTGCTCTGGGTCGTACTGATCGTCACCTGCGCGCAGTGGACGATGTCGCCCACCTTCGATGAACAGAATCACGTCGCCCGCGGCATCGCGATTTTGCGTACTGGCGATTTTCGTCTCTGCTTCCACCACCCCCCGCTGGCGAATATCCTTGAGGGCCTGCCCGTCGCATGGGGCCAGAGCGGCTTCTCCACGCAGATGCCGGCCTGGCAACCCGGTACCAAACAATTTCTCAGTATCTGGGATGCCTCGCACGTCACCATCTGGTCCGACCCGGCAGCGGGGCTGGAGATCATTCGCCGGGCGCGCTACCCCGTGCTGCTGTTTACGCTGGTACTCGGCGTGGTGGTTTTCCTCTGGTCACGCGAACTGTTCGGCCCCTGGGGCGGACTACTCTCCGTCACGCTCTTTGCGCTTGACCCGACCATTCTCGCCCATAGCGGATTAGCGACCACCGACATGGCGGCGGCCTGTACTATTGTACTGGCGGTCTACCTGCTGCGGCGTTATCTGCTGCAGCCCACGCGGCAGCGCTTTGTCTTTGCCGGGGTGGGCATTGGCTTAGCGTTAGCGGCCAAATTTTCCGCGCTCATTCTCTTGCCCATGGTCGCCCTGACCTTGCTCGCTTTTGCGCTGCACCCGCCCAGGCTGCACGGCGCCTTGTTCAGCGCCTCCGCCCGACCCTGGGCTTCCCGCGTCGCGCGCGCCGTCGGGCTTGGCTGCGCCATGCTCGTCATCGCCGGTTTCGTCCTCTGGGGAATCTACGGCTTCCATGTGGAGTCGTTGGGCAGCAAACCCGGCATACCTGTGGCCGCCCATGCCTCATTGAAAGAGCGCCTCCCGGTGCCCGCGCTGCAATATTTCCGCGGCCTGAAGGCGGTTAAGAAAGAAGCGGACGGTCACTTGGCGTATCTGAATGGCGAGACTGACACCACCGGAAAGGGCTGGTGGTACTACTTCCCGGTCGCCGTGGCGGTGAAAACGCCCCTTCCGGAGCTGTGCCTGCTGCTGGGCATCCTTATTGTGCTGGCAGTCCCGCGTGCTCGCGCGCAGTTGGCCATCCCACGGCGTGAATTGCTCTGTTTGCTGCTCCCCGTCGCCATTTACACGCTCGCCGCGTTGGGGCTATTCGGCATTTCGCTCAACCTGGGCATTCGCCATATCTTGCCGATCTATCCATTCTTATTTATTCTGGCCGGCGGCTGGGTCATGCTGCGCCTCCCCGCCCGCTATAGTCGCCCGGCGCTGGGCCTCGCGCTGGCCGCGCAATGTGCCGGCGTGCTCATGGCCTACCCCAATTTGATCGCTTATTTCAATGCGCCGGCGGAAGCGCGAAGTGAGGGCTACCGCACGCTGATCGATTCCAACTACGATTGGGGGCAAGACCTGGGCCGCCTGGCCGCATTGCAGCGCCGTGACCACCTCTATCCGTTAGCATTTAGCTATTTTGGCACCACGCCGCCCGAGGCATACGGCATCACCTGCACATCGATCGCCGGAAAAGGTCTCATGAGCCGTGCCTCCAAGCTGGACCTTACGCACTTTCATGGCTTTCTTGCCATCAGTGTCACCGACCTGATGGGGGGCATTGGCTACACCGGTGTCGATTACTCATTCCTGCAACAACATCGACCGTACGCCCGGGCAGGTAAAACGATTATCCTCTATCGGTTACCGTAAAACCTAACCGCGACAGTAAGCGGTTACCTTTACCGGTTACCGTAAAACCTAACCGCGACAGTAAACGGTTAGCATTACCGCAACAATTTGCCGATATTCCTTGAAATTCCAAGCAAAATCGTGAGAATCATCAAAAAAACCATGGATAATCTCTTATATAAGTATGAGATTCATTGTATAATGTTATTGGTTGCAACGGATGGGTTCATCGATTTCGGGAGCCTGTAACTGCTGTTACCTTTGATATATACCCTCCTCACTTGCTGGTTCCGCGATTAACCGGCGTGAGTTATGGGAAACATATCGTTAGAATCTACACGCTGATATTGGTGGTATTTCAATGGTTCGACTTTCTGCAAAAACAGAGTATGCCCTGCGGGCGATGATGGATCTCGCCATGCACCCGACTGTACGGACAACCCTGCCTGCTATCGCAGAGCGCCAGGGTATCCCGCGCAAATTCCTGCCGACCGTGCTCCATTCGCTGATCCAAGCGGGATTAGTACATTCCATTCGTGGCTACGGCGGCGGTGTGGAACTTTCCGGTGAGCCGAGCAAAATCACGATTCGGCAAATCATCGAAAGCGTTGAAGGCCCGCAGCAACTCTATGATTGTGATTTCCGCGGCAACGATTGCACCAGAAAAACCGATTGCTCGCTCCGCAACGTGTTAGAGCGCGCCGGTGATGCCATGCTCGGCGTACTGGGCGATACCACGCTGGCTGATCTCGTGCCCGAGCCGGAAGCCGTGCTCGTCGGGGCAGAGAAGGAATAAGGCCAGATACGTTTCTCGCTGGTGCCCGTTCCAAGCTCGTACGCATTTTTTACTGCCCTTTGCGTCAGATTTGACGCAAAGGGCAGTATTTTTTGTCACCGCGGACTGCGTATCCTGGTCCGCACA
>DASXVL010000259.1:0-3146 GCA_036504255.1 Armatimonadota bacterium
ATCGTGCTTATGCGTGCGTGAACGCTTGGCTCTCCGGCCTGACAAACCGCCTCAGCGTCAGCACCGCACTCCACCGCCTCACCCAAGAAATAAACTCCCTTACCAAAGCCACCGCCCGCCGGTGGCCTACAGGCTGCTAGCTGTAGCGGCGCGACACGCAGGGTACGCAGATCAACGATGAGGCTCCGCATCTCCAAACGGAGTATTAATCGATCCGGCGTCCAAATGGCCTCGCGCAAAGCCGCATCACGGTTATCATTATAGCGGCCGCGCTCGGCATTCGCCGCCACCATTGTCGCATGGTTGCGCTGCAGATCGAGCAGCCAGAAATCATCGCCCTGCCCGATTTTTGAATCGCCGCCGAGTAGAAGATAGTGATTATCCGGGCTATGACTGGTGTAACAGTAGCCTGCCATCATGCCGCGCCAGCCGGTGAAGCGAAAACGTTCAGCTACTTGTCCTGTGTGCACATCCCAGGCCACGACGCGAACCTGTGCATCTTTGGGCGCTTGCACGGCGAAGAGCACCACGCGGCGATCAAGGCAAGTCAGTGAACGTAGATAATCTCCCGGCGGCGCAATGCGCTCGGGGGCGATGAAGTAGCGCCGGGGAATACGCCGATCCAGGAGACAGATCGTCTCTTGGCGTGAACGGTCATAATCTAGGGAGAGCGTTCCATCCGAGTAGAAAAAATTCCCGACCGCGATGCGCGGCGCAGTAGATGGTGATTGTGAGGAGGAGTGAGGCATGTCACCGGTTTCGCCATCACCAATAACTCCCCAGAACACTGCCAACGCCAAGAGTACCGGCAGGGCAATGCGCCCGATCAACACCCGGCGCTTTCCACGGTATCCATCCCAAAACACGGCGAAGACGAGCACGGCAAACAGGATGCGCAGCTGTACCCAAAACAGCTCTGGGGAATGGAAAGTCGTAAAGCTCACCAGGGCAAGTAATACTCCGGCGACTACCGCCGGAATCAGCGCATAGACGGACGATATCACTGTGCAGAACACAGCCACCAACACGCACACGCCGAGCGTCAGCGGAATCATGTCCAATTGCACGGCCTCGTCGAGCCGGAAGGCCGTCAAACACCCGAGCGAGAGGCCAACAGGTATGACCCCCAATATGAGCAGCAGGAAGCGACTCGCCAGGCGTTGCGGCACGGAGATGGGCAGCCCGCCGTCGCGTTTTTCCTGCGCGCGCGCTGAGGCCCACACCGCGACCGTCACGATGACAATACAGATGGGCAATCCGATGATCTCTCCGCGGAACTTACTGAAGGCCAGGCAGAGCAGCGGCAGCACGACGCCGATGAGCACGAATGGGCTGCTCTCGCGGAATTCCTTCCACAGTAGGCGTTGCCAGATGCGCATGATTACGCCTCCTCCGCTTGCCCGACCATGGCGACGAAGATGTCTTCCAGGCCCAACTCGTCCACCGCCAGGTGTGTGGGATGCAGCGCTTGCGCCGCGGCGAGGGTGGCGTCGCTGAAGTCGCGCACCACCAGCGAGACTTGCCGGCCCGCATGCTCGGCGACGAGCGTATTGGGCAGCGCAATCTCGTGTTGCGGTTCCGCAAAGGTGAGCACCACCCGGCGCACGCTGCGCTTCAATTCCTCCAGCGGCGCGCAATAGATGAGGCGGCCCTGGTCGAGGATGCCCACCCAGTCGGCTACGCGCTCGACCTCATGCACGATGTGCGAGGAAAAGAAGACCGTGCGCCCTTCCTCCTGCACCAGTTCGATGACCCCCTCCAGGAAATTGCGCCGCACCACCACGTCCAGTCCACTCGTCGGCTCGTCGAGGATGAGCAGTTCGGGGCGGTAGGCCATGGCCAGCAGCAGCGCCAGCTTTGCCTGCTGCCCCCGGCTTAACGTGCGCACCTTGGCGGTATCGTGCAGCTCCAGCTTCGCCTGCATCTCGGCGGCAAACGCGTCATCCCAGTCGGGATAAAAGCCTTTGCAGAACCAAATGCTCTCCCGCACGGTCATCCAATCGTACATCTCCTGGCCATCGGCCACCACGCCGATGCGCCGTTTGATGGCCAATGCCTGCCGCGCGCAGTCCAGCCCGAGCACGCGCGCTTCCCCCTGGGTTTTGTCGAGCAGGTTGAGCAGCATGCGGATGGTGGTGGTTTTGCCCGCGCCGTTGCGCCCCAGAAAGGCGAACACGCTGCCGCGCGGCACCGTCAGCGAGAGGTGATCCACCGCCGTGCGGCGGCCAAATCGCCGGGTCAATCCGTCAGTTTCAATGGCAAAATCAGACATAATGAATCGGTGCTCCTTCCTCCGTCTCGTCAGCGCGCAACCGTTCGGCCAGCAGCGCCAGCAACTCCTCCGGCGACGCGTCCAGTCCGGACACCTCCGCCAACAGCCGGTCCATGGCCAGCGCCAGCGCCTCGCGCCGGTAGGCCGCGCTCAACCCCGCCGCGCCCGCGCTGACAAAACTGCCCCGCCCGTGCTCGGTGGTAATGACCCCCTGCTGCTCCAACTCGCGGTAGGCGCGCGCCACCGTCAACGGGTTCACGCGCAACTGCGCCGCCAACTCGCGCAGCGAGGGCAACGCCTCGCCCGGCTGCAACACCCCACCGGCAATCGCCCGCTTCACCTGCGCAATGAGTTGCGCGTAGATCGGCGTCGCACTGGTTGTCTCCACATCAAATCGCATAATGCTCTTCTTGCTGTATTAGTGTATTAACACAGTATCACGAGATGTAAGGGGTGTCAATAGTGAGGAGGTCAGGGGGTATAGAGATATGGGTTGGCGGCAACAAAACTGACATCATCTCTATACCCCTGACTGATTATTCGGGGTTTGTTAATACACTTGTTTGCTATAAGTTATTGATGTTCCACAGAGTTCCCGCTTGTATCTCCCTCCATTACAGCGGTGAGCAGAGCCGATTCCAATTTTTTTAACTCTTGCTGCGAAGGTTTTCGTTTGCGGGTAAGCAATCGTGTGAGATTTCCCTGGTCGATCTCGGCAAGTCTAGCGAATTGCCGCACAGATACGGATTGGCATCTGCCTTTAACCGCCGCAATGATGCTGTCAATTCTTGCAGTTTGTTCCTCCTGTTCCCGCTTTAGTTTGTCGAATCCTCGCTGTAGTTTTCGCAACGTGGCAAGCGTCGGCTTGCTTCGC
>DASXVL010000260.1:0-2679 GCA_036504255.1 Armatimonadota bacterium
AATCGTGCTTATGCGTGCGTGAACGCTTGGCTCTCCGGCCTGACAAACCGCCTCAGCGTCAGCACCGCACTCCACCGCCTCACCCAAGAAATAAACTCCCTTACCAAAGCCACCGCCCGCCGGTGGCCTACAGGCTGCTAGAGACGGTCGGGGTTCCGCTATCCGCCCTTGAACGGTTGCTCGCCATCCCAGCGACCAGCTACGGCCTGGTCGATCCGTCACGTCCCCACGCCGGCCCGTATGAGCCACGTTGGCGATTGCGCAATAACCTGCGCGCATAAGGAATACCGATGCCATCACCATCAGTAACGAGCCATTTACGTCTGACATTATGACGTACCCCTTGGACGAAATTGTCGCGGAAAAATGTCGGACGCTACTGCAAACCCATGCCAAGCTCCAGGCACGGGGATGGAATCGACCACGTGCGCGTGATTACTACGATCTGTGGCGTATCCTTGATACCTTCCGTGGGGAGTTGGATCTGTTACGCCTTCGGCAATGCCTGGATGCCAAATGCGCCGCCAGGTGGTGTGGTCATACCCGAAGGAGCCATACTCTGCATCACCATGATACAGTGCCGAAGCGTTGCGGACCAGGTCAAAGCGTGCGGCCGATGAGCACTTGGCGTTGGCGCTGCGTGACATGACCACCACCGGTACACCCTTCTCAAACTGCACATGCGCCAATGCCGCTTTGGCCAGCGCCGGCGTACGCTCGGTATGTCATGGAAGAATAACTTCCGTTGTCCGATACACTCCAGCACATGCTCGGGTGTCCGTCCCTTGATCTGGCCACCACCATCTTGGCTGAACTCGGTGAGCGTATTGAGCTAGAACGATTGGCACAGTTGACTGATCTGGATACGGAAACCTCGGTGCTGCAACACGAATTGGGCTGGTTATTGGATACCACGGGGTGGGACGAGAAAACCGCGCTGCTGGCACATCGCCTCCAGCAACGTCGTCGCGTGTGGCAACCGCTGCGTACCGCTGCATCCCGCGAAGGAGAACGCCATGCGCGCTGGCATATTATCGTGAATACCGAAGTGGAGGTCGAAGCATGATTCCCGGCCTATATCAGCGAGTGGCTATTGGCACCCACATAGTGGACCCGGACTGACAAGGTCGTTTCCACGGGGTCGTATTGCTTGAGTGCGGTCGTTTACGCCTGACCACCGGATGGCAACCCCGGGATTTCTTTGGCGTCCGTCGTATCGCGGAAGATCGTGGCCTCGATGATATCCTTGGCCAGCGTATCCAGTTGGGAGACCAGCTCGTGTTGCAGTGCCAGATATTCCGGCCAGAGGATGTCATCCAGAAACATGCGCGTCACCTTCACCATCACCGTCGTCTGTCGCTGACGATAATAGCGAAAGGGTTGCAAGTCGTATCGACGCAGCAAGGCGACGAAGAGCTGGCGTGACCAGAGGTCTTGAAAGGTGAACCGATATTCCACCGGTGGGTCGAGGCGCTCCAGGGTCGCCCGTCGTTCCCGCAGGCGTTCCAAGGCACTCCCGGCCGCTGCACGTTCGCCCGGCGTCCCCGCGCCGGCATAGAGCGCTTCGAGAAACGCTAGCTTGGCATCAAGTCGCGCATGATCAGTCATGTTTGCCACCTCACTATGGCGCTGTTTGCCAGCAGCGTCAGTTTATTGCCGATTCGCCGGGATATAGGGAATCACCCCGAGGCGAAACGCTTCCGCTTGCAAGTCATAGGGCGCTTGCCGTATATCGATGATCAACCCATTGGAGAGTTGCACCATCCATACCATGGGATTCTCCCCCAGGCGGCTCGGTACGGTCCACATCGGATCCATGGGCATGATGTGGAGCAGGTCGAGAATCGCTTTCGCTTTGGTGGCCGCCGTGCGTGGGCTCACGGCGAATGGCGCACACAGCGCCTCGGCGGTGACGTGGGGTGACTGATCAGCGTCAAACAGAAAATTGACCCGACCCACCGCAGAGAGAAGGCTGCAGGCCCAAACGGCGATCGTGCCTTTCTCCAATGGTGACGGTCGCTTCCGTGCTAACGCGGCAGCCATTTTGCGTGCCAGGTCGGCATATTCCTCAGTCAACATCTGCGCGCAAACCGGATCCGTCAATGCCACGATCTGGGCATATCGTTCCTGCAGACCCTTGGGCACTTGATAGGGATTCGCCATGTCGGACTCCTCGTCGGTGTCAAAGATAGTTGGTACGAACAGGCCGTCTGTCGAACGTGGAAGAATCGTTTGGCGTTCCTGACGATCACACTTCAGACGGCAATGCTATAGCCAAAAACCTCGTGTGCACTCCCTGTATTTCACCAAAGAAACACCGCGCTGTCAACTGAAGTGGTCTACGCGATCCGGATTGCGCCGAGGCAGATATGGTACGTTCCCCAGGAGTCGGTCGCTGTCCCACCGGGGAACGGGGAACGCGTCGTCCTCTGGGGAATGGCATCGGCCGCAGATAGTCCCGCCGTCAGAAGAAGCGCGCTGGCGGCGAATCGGGCAGTGCGATGTCCACGGCATAATTATCGTTGTGGTTACCCCTGACAGACATATACGGATGCCGTGATCTCATGCCGCCAGCTTATCTTCCAGGATCATACCCCGATCCTGTGCCTCACTTGAGACCTGCTCCAGCAGATCGAAGCACTCCCGAATCCAGTAATAGCCACAGAGACGTTGAATGAA
>DASXVL010000261.1:0-3438 GCA_036504255.1 Armatimonadota bacterium
CAACTCGAGCTACAGCAGCAACTACGCGTCTCTGAACACGGTGATGACTCGCGTCATCCCCTGGAACCCGGCCACCACGCCCGATGCGCGTGGCGCGTCCTCCAGCGGCAGTAGCTGGACGCCCTGGTCGTCCAACTCTGATCAGTGGAGCAGTGGCGGCAACACCAGTAATGGTTCGCACATCGCGCTGGTGTTGAAATGGTCCGACGGCACCACCACGGGCGATCCGTACTGGTCCGCGGCCATGAGCGGCGCGGTCTCGATCTCCGGGTCGAGCTGCGGCGGTGAAGTGATCGTGTGGAACCGTCCGACGGTCACCATCAGCAAAATCGGCGTCCCGTTCGCGGGGTCCGGTACGCTGGCCTACCACTTCGAGAAAGTCGGCAGCGGCGATCTGGCGAGCGGTTCCTTCGGGAGCATCTCTGCCGGCAGCGTGCCCAAGTGGTTCTACGCCACGTTATCGAAGCCGGTGACGTTGACGCAGGGACAGACGTACCGCCTGTGGTTCCAAGCGACGAGCGGCAGCTTCTCGCAGAACCCGGTCTACGGTCCGCCGAGCCCGAGCGACTGGTATAACGTAAGCTGGGGCGGCCCGCAAAGCTGTGTCATCCGTGGTTCCGGCAGCAGCTGGACCACCACGCCGACGCAGGATCTGGCCTTCAGCCTGCAATAAGTCGCACCGATCCACCCCTGGAACTGCCGGACGGCCTCGCCGTCCGGCAGTTCGTTTTTCCGCCCATGCCGGACGACAATGTCGAGATTGGCACATTCCCCGCCACGGCTTTCCCCTACAATGAGCATCATCGCTAGCGTGCTTTCTCCGCGAGACGGCGCGCCAGCGGACATTTCTCCGCACACGCCAGGAAACAAAGGGGACATGATGCCAACACCTATTTGCCCATTATGTCAGACGGCATGCCACGACAAGCGCTTTACCGAGCGGCAACATGATCTGTTAGTCTGTCATGATTGCGGACTGCTCTTCATCCATCCCTATCCGGAGGATGTCGCGCATCGGCAGGAGGCGGTACGCGAATATGACTTCGCCGAGTATTCCGCGGTGACGGCCGCCACGCATTACCGCTCGGAAGTCATCTTTTACCAGGGGTACTACCCCCTCATCGCTGCCGAGTGCGCGCAGGCCCGCTCCTTCCTCGACGTGGGTTGCGGCACCGGGCATCTGCTGGAATTGCTCGGCGAAACGTACCCGCAGTTGCACCGGGAGGGCATTGAGCTGAACCGTGGTCGCGCGGCCGTCGCGCGGCAGCACGCCGACTGCACCATCCACGAGGTGCCGGTGGAGTCGTTCCGGAGTAAACGCAGTTACGACGTGATCACCCTCATTAATGTGCTCTCGCACATTCCCTCATTCGACCGGCTGTTCACCGCCCTGCAGGGACTGTTGAGCCCGCAGGGCAAACTCATTATCAAAATCGGTGAAGTCAGCGCGCAGGCGGAAAAGAATGACCTGTTTGACTGGGGGATGCCGGACCATCTGCATTTTTGCGGCTTCAACACGATGGAATATCTCTGTCAGCGTTATGATTTCCGCATCGCCACCCATCAGCGCGTGCCCTATTCGCTGGAATTCTTTGCCCCCACGCGCTGGCGTTCGCCCGGCACCAACGCGGTGCGCAATGTCGCCAAGACGCTGGTCTCGTCTCTCCCATTTGTACTCCCGGCGCTCGCCAAACTGTATGACATGAAACACGGAGGAAAAATTTTCTCTTCCTTCATTGTGCTCACCCGGCAGCCATAGGAGAAACCGATGTCGATTTGGCGGTCACTCACGCGTCGCTGGCTCCTCCCAACAATTGTCCCGATCTCGCCACGCCGCGACGTGCCGCGACTGCGCAAACCACCCGCGCGGCGGCTGAGCAGCACGCAGCGGGACATGAGGCGGGCGTTGCAGGCGCTGCTCTACCACCGTCCACGTCGTACCCACCGCCTGCTGTGGCGGCTCTGCCTGGCGGGCATCCTGCTGGTGGCGCCGCTCCTGCTGCTGCAGTATCTCCGGCTCAGCCTGGTCTCGGTCGGGGCGACAACCACGACGGCGACCACACGGCGGGAATACGGCCAAACCATCGTCGGCGCAGGGCGCGCCAATTTCGATGGGCTGAAACACGGCAAGGCGAAATTCGGTATGGCGTTCAAGGCGGCGAAAAGCGGCGTGATCTCTGGACTGGCGCTGCCCTGGCGCACCACCGCACCCGGCTACGGAAGTGGCAGCTTCGGCACGTTTACCTGCGAGCTGCAGAGCAACGGTGCGAATAACATGCCCTCCGGCGTCGCCCTCTCCCGCGTGGCGGGCATCATGCCCGCCATCGCGATGGCGGGACACGACGACTACCCGCTAACGATCGCCCTGCAGGCCACCGTACGCGCGGGAGAGCTCTATCATCTGGTGTTGACCAATACCGACGCGGACCCGGAGCGCAACTGGTCCTCCATCAATACCGTCATGACGGAGATACTGCCCTGGAACGATTGGGTGTCGCGTGGCCACGGCGCGCGCGCGGAAGCCATTACGGACGGCATATGGCAACCGTGGAGTTCCAAGTACAACCCCTGGAACGCCTCCGGGCGCAACACGCTGAACGGCGCGCACGTCGCGCTGGTGGTGACCTGGGCGGACGGCAGTATCACCGGTGATCCGTATTGGTCAGCGGCGATGGATGAGCCGACCCACTGCTGGGGCGAGTACGCTGCCGGAGAAGTGATCGTCTGGCAGCAACCCAGTACGGCGATCAGCGCCATTGGCCTGTCCGTGGCCCGTGTCGGCACTCCGCGTGGGCGATTAAACTACCATCTCGATACGGTGGACAGCGATGACATGGTCGCCGGCGCCCTCGCCACCGCGGCAGAGGTCACGACGGTCGCCGGGTGGGTGTCTGCGGAGTTACCGCGCCCCTTTACCCTGCGCCGCGGCCAAACCTATCGCCTCTGGTTTGCCTCGCCGGACAGCACCGAGCCGGGTCACAGCTACCTCATCCACCCGGTGTACGGCCCCGGCGAACCACGCGCGTGGGCCAATGCGAGCTGGGGCGGAACAGCCAGCCATTTCATCGCCGGGCACGGCGACACCTGGCAAGATTATGCCACCAGCGACTTGAGTTTCAGCCTGCTGGCGGAGGAGTGAGGGCACGGTCGCGGGGCGAAAGGAAAAGGAAGCCCTCTCCTCGGTGTAGCGCGCCCGCTGTGGCGCGCTTGTTTCGCCCGCCGATCCGTGCGGCGAGCGCGCTAAAGCGTTCCCAACTTGGCGCTCGACTTCCGCTCCGCCGCACGGATACGGTCGCACCACAGGCGCGCCACAGCGGGCGCGCGCTACGATTTCTTTCCCCAGCCCTGCGCCCGAAGCAGAAAGCGTATGGGACTGTCCTCGCCCTTAACGCCCGTCAGGCCAGGACGCGCCCGGTACGGTATACCGTCTCCGCGCGG
>DASXVL010000262.1:0-1808 GCA_036504255.1 Armatimonadota bacterium
CATACACCTCTGGCTCGGCACGGAAATTATACGGGGTACGGTCATTCGGCTTACGCATGATCGCGTTCAACACGCGTTCACGTGGGAGCAGCTGTTGTGTTGTATTTGACATTGTGTTACTCCAGTCCCTGCGGCCCACCACGTTGTGGTGGTGACCAGGCAGAGCACGCTATCCTGGTGGGGCTATTCATGCATCTGAATAAAATAGCTGGGTTAATCGATACACCACAGTATAGCATAAGCCTATTAGCTACGCAACCACCTACTACGAGAATGCCCTACCGGTCGTCTTGCCGGGAGGGGCAGTCTCGGGGATGGGTCACCAATACAGACACGGCGCTATTGCGCGCTGGCCGTGATCGTATAGCGACAATCCTCGCTGTCAACGGTGAGTCCCTCGTCCGTCAAGGTCAGCAGGGCTAACGTGCCGTCGCTGATTTCGATGGCATAGCCCGCAAAGCGCACCAGGCCGCGCATGCGCCGGTTGCGCGTGGCGATGAGCAGCAGTTTCTGCACGTCACCCTCGCGGTACAGCCGCCAGAGCATACTATCGCTATACACGGTCACCGAAGAGGGCGCCAACGAATCCAGCAGGTCGGGGAGTACGCGACTGGCTTCCAAGGCGCTGAAGTAGATGAGGGAGCCGGCGGCATTGCGCACGCCATGCACCACGCCCTCGCTGGAGACAAAGGCACGCTCTGCCGGCACATCGAGCGGATAGGCGATATCCAGGTGCGCGGGCCGGTGTTGCGGTAAGGTACAGACCGCATCCACGTAGGCCAGGTATTGCTGCAACGGGAGTTCCGGCATGGCGAGCAACGCGGCAAACTCTGCCCCCACCCCATCGCCTTCCACCGTGACCGCAGGCGGCGGCCCCACGAAGATCACCGTGCCTCCCTGCGCGGCGAATGCCTGAGAGACCTGCCACACGGCGCGCGGGAGTACGGCGGCGTAGGGCATGATGAGGACGCGATAGTTCCCGAGCGACGTGTGCAGGCGGCCGTTTTCGATGCGTGCCGTGGCCAGTCCGTCGCTGTCCAGATAATCAAAGGCGATACTACGATGCACGAGCGCTTCGGCGGTATTAATAATGAAGGCTTTGTGCGCCCCGGCGTATTCCGCCGTATTCAGCCCGCACACCCCTTCCCAACTATGCCAGATGGCGATGTCGGCCACCGGTACCGCATCGCCCAGCAGGGTGAGGAAGCGGCGATGCCGCCGGGTGCAGACATTCGTATGGTCCCAGGTATAATGCGCGGGATACAACACGGTATCGCCATCTTCGCCGTACCAGCAATTGAACCAGTTCACGCGCATCAGCGTCATCAAGCGCGCGTAATAGTCGATCAGCGCGTGCGTCGGCTTCCAATGGTAATTATTGCACTCCGCGCTGCCCGAGGGCGTCAGGCGACCCAGGCTGGCCGCCAGCACAAGGGTATAGCAGACCGAGGCGTCATCCCACCAGCAGTTGTCCGTATACCCGGCGTCCATATTTTGATTCAAACGAAAATAATCCACCGCTCCGGCGCGGTAATCGGCGATGTCGCCTTCCCCAACCCAGGTGTGGTGGGTGCCGAGCAGGATATCCTGTCCAAAGAGCGCGCGCGCTTTGGCGACCAACTGCGCCTGCGCCTGAAAAATGCCCTCATTCAAAGTGTGATAGTAATCCAGCCGCACTTTGATATGCGCGGGGGTGTGGCCCGGCGCATCGAGCAGATAGAGCGATTCGCGCAAGGAGTAGCCATGCAGGCGCTCGAACGCCGCGGCAATCCCCGCGCTATAGTAATACGCGTCCCAGCGCACGCCGA
>DASXVL010000263.1:0-3057 GCA_036504255.1 Armatimonadota bacterium
CGTGGAGAGTTCAACCAGTTCCTCGACCATCCCGTGCTGGAAGGCGCCTGGATGACCAAGCATGATGGCACGTTCTATCTGCAGTACAGCGCCTGCGGCACTAGCTATACGAACTACGCCCTCGGGTGCTATACCGGCCAGCATCCCCTCGGGCCGTTTACCTATCAGCAGCGCAATCCCATTCTTATCTCTCATAGCGGTCTGGTCAACGGCTGCGCCCACCATTCCGTGGTGGAAGGGCCGGGCAACACCCTCTGGTGCGTCTATACCACGCTGGTCGGCGTCCGCGCCGGCTGTGAACGGCGCATCGGCATGGACCCGGTAGGCTTTGATGAAAACGGGGAGATGTTCATCGCCGGCCCCACGGAGACCCCGCAATTCGCCCCCGGCGTGGTCGCCGACCCCGCACGCGGCAACGCTGCCGGTTTACTGCCGCTGACGGTGCATCAACCGGCAACCGCCTCCAGTTGGATCGAAGGTCGCGAGCCGGTCTATGCGGTGGACAACTACATCCGCACCTGGTGGGAAGCTGCCGCGACGGACGCGGACCCCTGGCTGCAGATCGACCTGGAAGCCGAATTCGAAGTGAGCGCCGCACGCACGATCTTCGCCGACATGGGCCTCGATTATTCCGCCGACGTCATGCCCGGCCCCTACCAGTACCGCATCGAAGGTTCCAACGACGCGCAACGCTGGACGGTCCTCTGCGATCAATCCGCCAACACCGAGGACCGCCACATCACCTACGACACCTGGGCCCCGGAAGTCGTCCGCTACGTGCGTCTCACTATCCTCGCCATCCCACCCGGCATGCGCCCATCGGTATGGGAATTCACCGTTTTTGGCAAACCGGACGCCTAATTCGCCTCTCCGCGCACCCCAAAGCAGTTGACGCCCGCCGCCGTCATTGCTACAATGCACCTGCTTCGTGCCGGTGTGGCGGAATGGCAGACGCAGTAGACTCAAAATCTACCGAGGGCAACCTCATGGGGGTTCGACTCCCTCCACCGGCACCACTCCCACTCGTTCTCCTTCTCAAAAACGTCTGAAGAGATTCAATCAATTATTTCTTACACCCAGTCGCCCCATATCTTCCGGTGGGCGGAGATGATTGGTGCGTACCTGTCTGGGCACCACTGAAAACGAGCAAGGGAAATATCCCGGGCCTGCTCCTATTATTGAGCACAGAGATCAAAGTGGAGTAGGGGAGCGGTTGGCAGGAAAGGCTGCCTGGGGAGAGAAGAAAGCATGGGAAGAAATGCCCATTGAACGCGGGGCACCCTCCAACGCTTTTATAACGGTCCGAGGAATCTCTACGCTAGTGGAACAGACTTTGCAACAGATAGAATCAACAGGACCCGCCCATCGGTCGACGATCTCTCGTTTTCTCGCTCGTTTCTCGCGCGTGACTTCGTCGGGGAATTTTATACCGGTGATCGATGGCCTGCGCTTCTTTGCTATTATGGCCGTCGTGATTTTTCATATCAATGGCCGGGTGGGGGTGTCGACGCCAATTGCTTTTTCGCATCCCTTGTACACTGACCTGTTCCACAAGGCATTGAGTACATGGAATATCGGTGTGCAGTTTTTCTTCACGATCAGTGGCTTTATCCTCGCACTCCCATTTGCCGCGCATCATCTGCTCCAGAAACCAAGGATCGCGCTCTCACGGTACTACCTGCGCCGCTTGACGCGCCTCGAGCCTCCGTATATTATCTGCATGACCTTCCTCTTTGTTTTAATGCTTGCGCTGCATTTGCGGAAACCGCTCACGACGCTGTCGCCGGGGACACTCACAAATCATTACTTCGCGAGCCTCACGTATCTGCATAATATACTCTATCACAGCTCCAGCGTGATCAATGGCCCAGCCTGGTCGCTCGAAATTGAAGTGCAGTTTTATCTGCTAGCCCCGCTCCTCTGCCTGCTCTTTTGTATTAAAAGACCACTGGTGCGCCGTGCATCCTTCCTGCTGGTGGCCGTACTGATTTTGCTGGCACAGTCAATCTTCGGCACCCTTCATTTCGTATCACTCATCAATTACCTGCACTATTTCATGTGTGGTTTGTTGCTTGCTGACCTGTATCTGACGAATTGGCGGGAGCATCCGCAGTTGCACTGGCGATGGGACATCATTGGAGGCTTGGCCTGGCTTGGTGTCACCCCGGTGCTGATGTATCTGTCGCGTTACCAAAATTACCTTATTCCGGTACTGATCCTCTGCGCATATGCCGGGGCGTTTCGGGGTGTATGGCTGAACCGCGTGATGTGCAACAGATGGCTGGTGACTATCGGCGGCATGTGTTATACCATTTACCTCTTCCATGAATGGCTGTTGTACCAGTTTTATACTCGGATCACTCATTACATCTACCTGACGCATGCATACTGGGTCAATTGCCTGCTGCAGATCGTGCTGTTAGTCTGTCCTCTCATCGTCATTACCAGCGTTCTCTTCCTCTACGTCGAAAAGCCCTTTATGTATAGAGATTGGCCGGCGCGATGGGTAGGCTGGTGGCAGCAGCATCGACGACAAGAGTAGAAGAGCGAAAGTCCAGGTTGAGAGGAATCTGTAGCGGAAATACCCTGTAACGATGCTATTACTGAGTAGTTATATTTCAATGAGCGGCAGAGAACTATCACGGTTAGAAATGTGATATTGGATATGCTGATGCACCGGTTGAAGATTGGTGCGGATTTGTTGGGAAACAAGTTGGCGTGAGTTTGAATTCTCACTGAGATGCAGCATGAAGACGTTCGTCGTTGTTTCAGAAATGGCATGTAACAGGAACTGCACGGCGTCAGGATTTGAAAGATGTCCATCGGGACCGCTAATCCTGGCCTTCAGGAACGATGGATAGGCATTGTGCTGCAATGTCATAGGGTCATAGTTTGATTCTATGGCGATAGCATGGGCGTGCTGGCAGCGGGTGAGTGTTTCAGCCGAGTAGCTCCCAATATCACTGGCATGGAAGAGCGTCCGGTCGCGAGTTGATATAAGAAAGCCGAAGGTGTTTTGCGCATCGTGACGGACGGGGAAGGGCTGCACGGCGATAT
>DASXVL010000264.1:0-4272 GCA_036504255.1 Armatimonadota bacterium
CTGCCACTTACGCGAGAAAGTATGCCGGCGCGCGTCGGTAGTTCTTTGACGCGCCAGGAGTTTGTCGAACCATGTCCACACCTTCACCCATTCGCGTCGCCATCTTGGGGGCGACCGGTTATGGCGGTATCGAATTGCTGCGCTGGCTCTCGGGCCATCCGTCGGTGGAAATCGTCGCCGCGTCGTCGGAGTCCTCCGCGGGGAAGCCACTGGCCACCGTGTACCCGCATCTGGCCGCGCTCAATTTGACATTGTTGCCTGCGGCGGAGGCGCGTTTTGCCGGTGATCCGCAGGTCGTCTTTTGCGCGTTGCCCAACGGTCAGGCCATGCATTTGGCTCCGGCGCTGCTGGCACGCGGCGTGGCGGTTATCGATCTGAGTGCGGATTTTCGCCTGCGTGACGCGGCGACCTATACGGCATTCTACAAGATGGAGCATGCCTCTCCCGCGTTGATCCCGCAGGCGGTGTATGGGTTGCCCGAACTCTATCGCGATGACATCCGGCAGGCGCGCTTGATTGCCAATCCGGGGTGTTTCCCCACCACCGCGTTACTGGCGACGGTACCCTTGTTGCGCGCGGGCGTGATCTCCCCGCACGGCATGATCGTGGATAGCAAATCGGGCGTGTCCGGGGCGGGACGCACCGCGCTGAAGACGCCGTATCTCTATGCGGAAGCGAATGAGGACGTGAGCGCCTACGGCATTGGCACGCACCGCCACACGCCGGAGATGGAACAGCAAATGACCGCTGCGGGAGCAGGGGATTCGGTGATTACCTTCACCCCACACCTGGTCCCCATGACGCGCGGCATCTTCACCGCGACCTACTCCACGCTCACGCGTGAGTGCACGACCGCTGACTTGCTGGCCATTTACCGCGAGGCCTACGCTGATTCGCCCTTCGTGCAGGTGTTGGATGCGGAGACCTTGCCGCATACGAAATGGTGCTACGGCTCGAATCGCGCCGTGGTGACGGCGCGGGTCGATGCGCGCACCGGCCGGGCGCTCACGCTGTCGGCTATCGACAACCTGGGCAAGGGCATGTCCGGGCAGGCGGTGCAGAATATGAATCTTCTCTGCGGGTTACCGGAATCGTTAGGTCTCGATCGCCCGGCGATTTATCCGTAAAAGGAGGCCCTGATGAATGTACTAATGGATACCGTGGAGACCATGGGTGGAATCACCGCCCCACAGGGGTTCCGTGCAGCCGGGGTCGCCTGTGGGCTGAAGCCGGATGGTCGCGATATTATGCTGCTGGTGGCGGACCGTGTCTGCTCGGTGGCGGGGGTATTCACCACCAATGTGGTGAAGGCCGCGCCGGTGCTTTATTGCAGCAAGCGGGTGAAAGCCGGACGTGCCCAGGCCGTGGTGATCAATAGCGGGGTGGCCAACGCCTGTACCGGCGATGAAGGCATGCGCCGTTGCGAGCAGATGGCCTGGCAGGTGGCGCAATCGACCGGTCTGGCGGAAGAACTGACGCTGGTATGCTCGACCGGCGTGATCGGGCGGCAACTGCCGATGGAGAAGATCGTCGCCGGGATAGAGAAGGCGGCGCGCGTACTGTCCCCGAAGGGCGGGCATGACGCGGCGCTGGCGATCATGACCACCGATACACGCCCGAAAGAGTTTGCGGTGACGCTGGAGACTGAGCAGGGGACCGTGCGCATGGGCGGTATGGCCAAGGGCTCAGGCATGATTGCGCCCAATATGGCGACCATGCTCTCGGTGATCACCACGGACGCGCAGATCGATCCCGAACCGCTGCGGGTCGCGTTGCAGAACGCGGTCAACCGCAGCTTCAACCGGGTGACCGTTGACGGCGATACCAGTACAAATGATACCGTGCTGCTGCTCGCGAATGGGATGACCGGCATCCGGCTGCAGCAGGGCACGCAGGACTTTGCCCGTTTCGAACGCGCGCTCTGCCAGGTCACGGAAGTGCTGGCCAAGATGGTCGCGAGTGACGGCGAGGGGGCCACAAAGCTGGTCGAGGTATGGGTCCATGGCGCGGCCGACGATGCCGCCGCGACGACCATCGCCAAGACCATCGCCAATTCTCCGTTGGTGAAGACCGCGCTCTTTGGCAATGACCCGAACTGGGGTCGCATCCTGGCGGCGGCGGGCCGTGCGGGCGTGCCCTTTGACCCGAACCGCGTGGACCTCGACCTGGCGGGCATCCCCGTGGTGCGCGCCGGGCAGCCGGTGGCGTTTGATAAGGCGGAAGCCTCGGCGGCGCTGAAGACCGACGCGGTGGTGATCGCCTTGACCTTGGATGGCGGCACCGGCGAGTCGCTGGTCTGGACCTGCGATTTCTCCTATGACTACGTGAAGATTAATGCTGACTACACGACCTGATGGCCCTCTCCCCAACCCCTCTCCCAAGACTGGGCGAGGGGCCTCATGTGGATGAACGCATCATGCTATACGCGGAGCCAACTTATGCAAACTTTCTTTGAACGCGCACAAACGATAGCCGAGACCCTGCCGTATCTGCAAAAGCACCGTGGCACGACGGTGGTCATTAAATATGGTGGGGCGGCAATGACCGACCCGGCGATCCGCTTGAAGGTGTTGAAGGACGTGGTGCTGCTGCGTCTGGTCGGCATGAATCCCATCCTGGTGCACGGCGGTGGTCCGGAGATCAACGCCATGGTTGACCGCATGGGCATGACGACGACGAAGGTGCAGGGCTACCGCGTGACCGATGCGGAGACGATGGACGTGGTCGAAATGGTGCTCTCCGGGCGCACCAATAAGGGCATCGTGCAGGATATCAACTCCTTCGGCGGCAATGCCATCGGCTTGAGCGGCAAAGATGGGCACCTGCTGCGCGTGACGAAGTACATGCCGAACGGCGCCGATATCGGCTTCGTCGGCGAGGTGGCGGAAGTACGCCCGCAGGTGATCCGCGATCTGGTCGCCTCTGGTTATCTGCCGGTCATCGCCCCCATCGGCGTGGATGAACAGGGGCAGAGTTATAATATTAATGCGGATACCGCGGCAGCGGCTATCGCGGGCGCGCTCAACGCGGACAAGTTCATCATGTTAACGGATGTGCCCGGTGTGCTGCTTGATCTTAAAGATCCCAGCAGCCTCATCTCCTGCCTGACTGTGCGCGATGCGGATATGCTCATTGAAACGCAGCAGATCAGCGGAGGCATGATTCCCAAAATCACCGCCTGCCTCGACGCCCTGGCGCGCGGGGTCGCACGCTGCCACATCGTCGACGGCCGCCAAGCGCACGCGCTCCTCATGGAACTCTTCACCGATGGCGGGGCGGGGACTATGGTCGTACCCGACGATGCCGCGACCGCCTGTACCTTGCCGCCGGTGACGGCTGAGTAGCCGCCTGCGCACAGGATTTGTTGCTGAAGATGACGCGCTGGGTATGACCCGGCGCGTCATTGTGCTGTCGTTGACTGTTGCGCCTTGGGAGACCTCTACCATAGCTGACGGCAATGGTTTATCTCCGGAGCGAGGGATTTGTGCTCGTATGCGAGGACACGCGGCTCGTTCGATGTCTTTATTGTGAAATACCATAGGAGCCTACTGCCGAGAAGGTGGGCGAGAATATTTACAAGGTTAAATTCACCAGTCTCAGTATTACTACCGTACTTCACGAGTTACATTCGCCAATCGAGCGTAAGCGCCGATAGAACGCTATTTTGCCATACAAGCTGCGATGAGCGTAAATCTAAAGCACCGTTTTCGGAGTACGGTAGTAGTATCAGTTTATTGAGAAAAAATGGGCCTGACCTTTTTTGTAGTATACTGAAGGTAGCGTTCATCTCGTGTAGAGTGTGGTTTTGGGTTCGATGTAACCAAACGAAGGATGAAGAGGGTGAAAATTCGTTCCGTATTTCTGGCGGCAGGTGCATTCCTTCTCGTTTGCATTATCATCGCCGTCGTACTTTATACCAGGCTGTGGACTTGCGAGCAGGACGAAACTTTTGTTCCCGCTATTCCAGCATCTATCGATTACCTGGTCATCACCGATACGCAATCCGATGCGTGTTCTGTTGTCACTGCGAAAAATGAAATACAGAATATCATCCGACCCCTCACACGCTTATCAAATTGTCTTGATGATGAGATGTCCATACACCGCATCTTGTTTGTGAGGCATGGATTGCAGACATATACGGATGCCGTGATCTCATGCCGCCAGCTTATCTTCCAGGATCATACCCCGATCCTGTGCCTCACTTGAGACCTGCTCCAGCAGATCGAAGCACTCCCGAATCCAGTAATAGCCACAGAGACGTTGAATGAA
>DASXVL010000265.1:0-5365 GCA_036504255.1 Armatimonadota bacterium
GTCCCGCTCTCCCGGAAATTGGGAACGGCGGGACTCGCTGCGCTCGAACCCTTCCAAACTGTGCTGTAGCCTCATCGCCTCTGCAGATTCGCCCTGTTTGCTTTCAAAGCGCACCCGGCGCACCCGGCACAGTGCTTTCCACTTGGCTGTCACTCTACCGTTTCATAAGACCGCATCTGTATCGCGTTGCCCTCGCGCCCGCGTGTTGGCAGGAACTTCACGCCTCTGACGCGAATCAGTCAGATATCGATAATATGATGCCCCGCCTGCCCCAACAGACGATGACTCGTCGCAGCCAAAAAGGAGTGATACCCATGAAATGCCTGTTTGCACTACTTCTCCTATTCAGCGCCTTTGCGTACGGGTGGTGCGCGTCGCCGCCCAGTACTGTTGGGAACGACTTGATTCCCGTTTTTGGACGCGCGTTGGCGGGCGCGCCCTTGCGGGCGGTGTATATTGGTGGGTCCATCACCCAGGACGGCAACGGCTGGGCGCTCGATTGGCTGACGAAGCAGTTTCCGCGCAGCAGCGTGGTGGCGATGAATGCCGGCATGAGCGCCACGGGCAGCGAACTGGGGATTTTTCGCCTGGAACGCGATGTCATCGCCTGCCAGCCGGATCTGGTGTTCGTCGAGTTCGCGGTGAATGATGGGGGACAGCCCGACGAGCAGGCCATCCGTTGCCTGGAAAGCATCGTCGTGCGGCTGAAATCCCTCCCGCACGCGCCGGCGGTGGTGTTCTTGGAAACGGCAGCGAAGGACGGGTCGCGGCGCACGCGCCATCAGGCGGTGGCTCGACATTACGGACTGCTCGATATTGATTTCCAGGTCGCCCTCGACGCCTACCTGGCGAAAGAGAAGTTACCCTGGAATGCGCTCGTTAAAGACAACGTGCACCCGAATGCCCAGGGGCATGCCTTTTATAGCGAGGTGATCGCCAAAGCGCTCGCACCGTACGTGGCGCGTGCGAAGAAGACGCCACCAGCTCCCGTCCAGGGAGCACGCTTGCCTGCACTGATGAGCAAGCGCCAGCTCTGGTTGGATGCGCAACTTGCCGCCATTCCCACCAACGCCACCTGGCGGCGCGAGCATAGCCTGCCGTTTTGGTGGAATATGTTTTTTATGGGCGTGACGAGTTGTGACACGCCCGGCGCGACGCTGACGATTCCCTTTCGCGGCACAGCCGTAGGGCTCTTTTACGCGTTGGACCCCGGCTATGGGACCTGCTATGCTAGCGTGGACGGTGGCTCGCCACAGGTGATCGTCTGTAATAATCGCGGCGGGTATACTTACGCGATGCTGGCGACCGATTTGAAAGCACAGCAGCATTTGCTTACACTGGCGATTCCGCAGGCCGGAGCCGGCGCGAAACCCCGGGGAGTGAAGTTGGGCTTCCTGCTGGTGGCGGGCGGAAACAAGGCGAGCGATACGCTGGCCACGCAAGGCGTCTATACCCCGACACGCCTGGCAGAGTTCACGGTGGCGCTGGTGGCCGCCCACTGCTGGCAGGTGATCGGGCCGTTCGGCGGGTCGCAACCAACGCTGGAAAGCACCAAAGACCTGGACACCAGCTATCCGCCGGAACAAAAGGTGGAACTGGGCAAAACCTATGCCGGGAATCAGGGCAAGACCGTCGCCTGGAAGCGCCTCACCGGGGATGACGCGCTGGTGAATTTCGGCACGCTGTACGGCCTCACGGATCGCGGCGTCTCTTACGCCTACACCCGCATCTGGATGGAGCGCGCGCAGACGCTGCGCCTGCAGTTCGCCGTCGATTATTTTGCGAAAATCTGGCTCAACGGTAACTTGATTAAGACACTGCGCGACGGGCACGGCGGTCCGTCGGACCCGGTGATTTTCCCCGTGTCGTTCGCGGCCGGATGGAATGAGGTGCTGGTGAAAGTACACGCCGGCAGCCTGGGGAATACTTTTTCCCTGGCGTTGGAACAGCCGGTCGGCGAATTGCGCTGGATGCCGTAGTCGTCGCATTTCCTGCGCGCGGTTGTGAGGTATAATAGCGGCATGCCTACAGCGTATACCCCCGGATTACATGTTACGGAGCACGCGGTGATCCGTAAGCTCCGTCGTCTGCCGTTGAAGGGCGAGGTACTGGCGCTGGTCGGCCAGCGCGTCGCCGCCGACGCGATCGTCGCGCGCGCGCTCTTGCCCGGTAATATTCAGGCCGTGCGCGGCGCGGAGAAATTGGGCGTCGTGCCCGGCGAATTTCTCCGCCTGCTGCGCAAGGGGCAGGGCGACACTGTCACGGCGGGTGAAGTACTGGCCGAGACGAAGGGGCTCTTTGGCCTCTTCGGCTCGCGGCTGGAAGCTCCGACAACCGGTACCATCGAGTACATCAGCGCCGTGACCGGCACGCTCGGGCTGCGCGAGCATCCCGTGCCGCTGAATCTGACGGCGTACATCGCCGGCGTCATCGAAGAAGTGCTCCCGGACGAAGGCGTCGTCATTATGACGGAAGGTGCGCTGGTGCAGGGTATTTTCGGCGTCGGCGGGGAGCGCCTCGGTAGGTTGCGCACAGTGGCGGCCGGGCCCGACCAGCCCATCGACGACGCCCGCCTCACGCCGGAGTGCGCCGGGTGCGTGCTGCTCGGCGGCGCGACGGCGAACGTATCGCATATTCGCAACGCGGTGGAGTGCGGCGCGGTCGGCCTCATCGTTGGCGCGGTGAGCGACGCGGTGCTGCGCGCCTACCTGGGCTATGACATCGGCGTGGCCATCACCGGACAAGAAGATATCCCGCTCACCCTCATCCTCACCGAAGGTTTCGGCCAACTCGCGATGGCGCGGCGCACCTTCCAACTGCTCGACCGCTTGCAGGGGTCGGAGGCCGCCATCAACGGGGCCACGCAGATTCGCGCCGGCGTCATCCGCCCGGAAATCATCGTGCCGGAACGCATCGCCACCCCAGGCGCCGTCTCGGAAATCCGCGAGAGCGAACTCAAAATCGGCATCCGCGTGCGCCTCATCCGTGAGCCCTACTTCGGACGCTTTGCCACCGTGGTCTCCTTACCCTCCGAGCTACAGCAGATCGAGACCGAAGCCATGGTCCGCATCGCCGGAGTCCGCTTGGACGAAGGCGAAACGGTCCAGGTTCCCCGCGCGAACGTGGAGTTAATTGAGGAGTAGCGCAGACGCGCGGTGCGCCGTGATGGCATATCGCCAGACCATGTTTCGGGTGTTATAATTGTGGCAACGCGAGGAGTTCAGCCGATGAGTCTGCGCATTACAATAGATCAGCAACAGATTATAAATTACTGTCGAAAGCATCATATCCAAAAGCTCTCGTTTTTTGGTTCAGTGTTGCGAGAAGATTTTCGGCAGGACAGCGACGTCGATGTGCTTGTGGAGTTCGAAAAGGGGCATGTCCCCAGCTTGCTGACATTGATGGACATGCAAGAAGAGTTCTCTGAACTTATCGGACGCCAGGCAGATTTTCGCACGCCAAACGACTTAGGACGGTATATTCGCGAGCGCGTGATGGCCAGCGCAGAGGTGCAGTATGCTGCCTGAAGCGGATATTGAGCGCTTGCACCATATGCGTGACGCCGCGATAGAAGGATTCTCTTTTCTGCGCGGCAAAAGCCTTGAAGACTTGGAAGTGGACAAGGCATTGCAGCATGTGCTCCAACATTGTTTGCTTATCCTCGGTGAAGCGGCAGCACGCGTCAGCGAACCTACGCAAAATTCGATGCCGGAAATTCGTTGGCATGCCCTCCGTGGTATGCGCAATCGACTCGTGCATGCGTATTTTGCCATTGATTTGGAAACCATCTGGCGTACAGCGACCGATGATCTACCTGTGCTCATCGAGCACCTTTCCCGAAAGATTTCCTCGTTGTAATCCCCGTTGTGTCGCTGTGAGGCCTTATCATTAAGTTCTATCTCCTTGGGGAGAGGGTCGATTTTAGCACAACTGGAAGAAACAAAGCTGCAGCATACTTCTTTATGCATCCGCAGCCCTTGGCACACGGAGCGACGCGAGGATCGATAGCAGCAAGATGCCGAGGACCATACCCAGCGTGACGAGGATGGGCACGTGGACCAAATCGGTCAGCAGCATCTTGGCCCCGATGAAGATGAGGATGGCCGCCAGTCCGTAATGCAGGTAGCGGAACCGTTGCACCATGCCGGATAGGGCAAAGTAGAGCGAGCGCAGGCCGAGAATGGCAAAGACGTTCGACGTATAGACCACGAAGGTATCTTGCGATACCGCGAGAATCGCCGGGATCGAATCGACGGCAAAGATGAGATCGCTCGTCTCGATTAGCAAGAGCACCACCATGAGCGGGGTCGCCCAACGCCGCCCCGCCTGTCGTACGAAAAAATGCCCCTCGACATACTGCGGCGTCACCGGCATCACGCGCTGAAATGCCCGTAGGACCGGGTTACGCTCCGGATGCACCTCGCGCTCTTTGCCCACCGCCATTCTCACGCCCGTGACGAGCAACAGCACGCCGAAGAGATAAATCACCCAGTGGAACTTCTCGATGGCGGCAATGCCCAGCACAATGAAGATGGCGCGCATGACCAGCGCGCCGATGATGCCCCAGAAGAGCACTTTGTGCTGGTACTGGCCCGGCACCTTGAAGTAGGTGAAGAGCGTCAGCATGACGAAAATGTTATCCACGCTGAGCGATTTTTCGATGAGGTAGCCGGTGAGAAATTGCAGGGCGATGTCCGGGCCGCGCCACAGATAGAGCAAAGCATTGAAGAGCAGCGCTAAGCTGATCCACACCCCGCTCCAGGTCAACGCTTCGCGCAGCGTGACCACGTGGTCTTGGCGATGGATGATGCCGAGGTCAAGCGCCAGCATCGCCAGCACAAACAGATTAAACCCGACCCAGAGGTAGATCGCCTCCGTCATGGTACCCCCATCAAAATTTAGGGCCTACTGCGCAGGGCTTCGTTGTTGATAGGCGATCAATAATACCGAAAATCCAGCGTGAGCCAGACTATTTGGCGCGACATGCGGCGAGGTGTTTCGGCACAATTTTGCGGGTCGGACGTGGTTTGTCGCAGGTGTGACGTATGACGAGCTCGGCGGGAATGCGAATGATTTCCGGCGTAAAATCGCTGCCGCAATGGCCTTCGGCGAGACGCCGGAGGAAGAGGGCGACGGCACGCCGTCCGACCTCGATGGGGTGCTGCTCGACCGTCGTCAGTGGCGGGGAGAGCTTCTCGGCGAACGGCAGGTTGCCGGAGCCCACGATGCTGATGTCGTGGGGGATGCGCACCCCGCGTGGCCCGGCGCGCTGGATCAACTCGGCGGCAAAGCCATCCGAGGTAATGAGCGCCGTGGGCGGCTCGGAGTCCGCCAGGAGACAGGAGATCACATCCTCCTCCTCGCG
>DASXVL010000266.1:0-5115 GCA_036504255.1 Armatimonadota bacterium
TAAATAGATGATTAGGTTGGGACGAGTTCGAACATAAAAGTACCGAAATCCGCTATACAAAAGTAGGGGTTTCGCGCGCGTAGCAGAACCATTTGACACCCGTGATGGACCCACGACCAAAATGCGGTACCCGATAACAACCTACGACCGGAAAAATGGGGATTTGAGCGTAAATTTGAGGATTTCTCTTTATCGGAGCGTACCGGGCGGTACCCCCTACGCAGAAAAAAGAAGACCCCCCAAAAAGGAGGGTCTTCTTTACTATTGGTAGCGGGGGCGGGATTTGAACCCGCGACCTTCGGGTTATGAGCCCGACGAGCTTCCAGGCTGCTCCACCCCGCGGCGACAAGAGGAAGTATGCCAGAATTTCTCGGTGCTGTCAAGGGCGAAAGGGCGACGATTGTTAAAATGCGGCGAATTCTCGGGAGACATCGACCGGGCGTTGCGGGAAGGTGATGGTGAAGGTGGTGCCTTGGCCGGGGCGACTGTGCACGTCGATGGAGCCGCCGAAGTGGCCGACGATGATTTCATGAACGATGGAGAGGCCGAGGCCGGTGCCTTTGCCCGCGGGTTTGGTGGTGAAATGGTAGTCGAAGACTTGGGCGAGATGCTCGGACGCGATGCCGCTGCCGGCGTCGGTGACGTCGAGCACCAGGTGCTCGCCACGCCGGGTGAGGGTGATCCAGATCGGCTGCTCGCTCCCCGCGCCGGCGTCGGCATAGGCGTCGACGGCATTGTGCACCAGGTTCATCACCACCTGGGAAAACTTGCCGGATTCGCCGTAGAGCACGGCGTCGGGCTCGTCGATGTGCACGCTCAACTGGCAGTGGCGTTGCTCGCAGAGCGGCTGCAAGAGCTTGGTGACGTCGCTTAGGCTGGTGACCAGCGGGAAGGCTTCGGCGCGCCCCTGCGGCGAACGGCGCGCATTGTCCGTCAGGCTGCGCAGGAAATCGGCGGAGTGTATGGCGGCTTTGCGTCCGGATTCCACCCAGCGATGCAAGTTGTTGAGCACGGCGTCGCTGCGTTGCAGGTACAGCTGATCGTCCGGATGGAGTCGCCGAGCCTGGATGAGTTGCGCCTGAATCAGGTCGAGCGAGGTGACGACGGCGGTCAGGTGGTTATTCATTTCGTGGGCAATGCAGTCGCTCAAACGTTCCAGGGCGGCCATCTTCTCGGCGATGAGCAGGTGGCGCTGTTGTGATTGCAACTGCTGCCGCGCCTGACTCGCCAGCGCGAGCTCGCCTTCGTGTTCGGTCAGGAGGCGATTGAGCGCAAAGATGATCATGCCTAAGGCGGGGATGCCCACCAGATCCAGACAGAAGAGCTGCCAGGCCTGCGAGAGGGCATACTGATTGACGACGTCCGGTGACGCCATCCACAACACCTGCAGCCCGAGCGTCGCCAGCAGGTTCGCCAAGAGTAAGGTGGGAATGGCGACCCGCAACCCCGCGGGGGGCAGCAGGCAGGCCATGACCACCAAGGCCAGGTAGAAGGCGGAGACTGCGAGTTGGGGCGACTGCAGCGTGAGCGTGACGACGGCCAGGATGCTGGCATCGAGCATGACATCCATCACCGTCAGTTGCCGCCGCTGCAACGCGCCGACGAGATGCAGGCAGAGGAAGCCCAGCAGCACCACGCTGGCGATGGTATCGCGCACGGCGTTCACGGAGAGCGCGATCCCTGCCGGCAACGCGCTGGCGGCGGCCAAGGCCACGATGACCAGGTAGAGCACGATGCAGCCGCGCACGGCGCGCAATAACCCCGCACGCGAGCGCAGCGTGTCCGAGAGATACCGTGCGAGTTGTGCCGGCGATACCGTAGTAGAGAAGAATGTAATCAATGTGCTAATACCTTTGCAAACGGGCAACACCTTGCTTTATTCCAGTATTATTCCACACTTCGCGCAGCTTTATTGCCTCCGTGCCGGGTATTTTTGCAAACTTTATTTTTCTGCGGGCGGCCACCGCTAGGCGGATTGTGTGATCTCGTGCCGCCCGTATCGTGGTGTGAGCAAGCGTTTAGCGTCTAGCGGTAGCGAGTTGTCACGTCGTCCCTGCTCTTGGCACCCGTAGCGCACGCCCCATATGCACTAAAATAAGGCATCTGGGGCAACGCCCAGGGTATCCTGCAAGCCCGAAGGGCTCGAATTCTCTAGCCCTGGGCAACGCCCAGGGTAGCCGGAATGCCCATGGCTAGCCCTGTCAGGGCGACATGCGCATCCCACAAATAGCGTTCAGCATATGCTCCGTGCATGCCGCCCTGACAGGGCTGATTTCCCTACGACCCTGCCACCCTGGGCGTTGCCCAGGGCTATAGAATACGAGCCCTTCGGGCTAATAGTACTACTGCTACGCGGAAGCGGCCGCTTCCGCGCCATGGCGCATATAGTTCAACAAGCCACCCGCCAGGATGATCTCCACCTGACGCGGCGTCAGCTCGCACTGCAGCGGGATCGACACGCTGCCGTCCGCGCTCGTCAAGCTGAGCGGCTGCCCGGCGCGCAGGCGTGCGGGCACCTCGGCTATCTGCAGTTGCGCGCCCTGGGCCACGCGCTCGTAGTCCGCAGCCTCGGCCAACGTCAACGGCAGGATGCCGAAATTGATGAGGTTGGCCTTGTGAATGCGCGCGAACGATTTCACGATGACCGCTTTGACGCCCAGGTACATGGGCGCCAGGGCGGCGTGCTCGCGACTGGAGCCCTGCCCGTAGTTGGCCCCGCCCACGATGAACCCGCCGCCGGCGGCTTGCGCGCGGCTGGCGAAGGTGGCGTCCTCGCGCTCAAAGACATAGGCGCTGATGGCCGGAATATTGGAGCGCAAGGGCAGCACTTTGGCCCCGGCGGGCATGATGTGATCGGTGGTGATGTTGTCGCCGACCTTCAGCAGCACTTCGCCGACTAACGTCTCGGTAAAGCCCGGGTGAATCGGCAGCGGCTTGATATTGGGACCACGCAGCACGTCGCACCCGTCGGGCGAGGCCGCCGGGGCGAGGATCATCTGGTCCGCAATATCGGGCTGTCCATCAAATTCGCGCAGGGCGGGCACGGGCCCGAGCGTGCGCGGGTCGGTCAATGCCCCGGTGAGCGCCGCCGCCGCCGCGACCTCGGGACTGGCGAGAAAGACCTGCGCGGAACGCGTGCCGGAGCGCCCTTCGAAGTTGCGGTTAAAGGTGCGCACGGACACGGCGTTCGTCGAGGGCGCCTGCCCCATGCCGATGCACGGCCCGCAGCCCGACTCCAGAATGCGCGCGCCGGAGGTGATGAGGTCGCTGAGCACGCCGCTGGCGGCGATCATCTCGAAGACTTGCTTGGACCCCGGGGAGATGGTCAGGCTGACCTGCGGATGCACCGTCTTGCCGCGCAGCGCCGCCGCGACGATGGCCAGGTCGCGGTAGGAGGAATTGGTACAACTGCCCACGCAGACTTGCTGCACGGCGGTGCCGGCGCAGTCGCGCACGGTTTTTACGGCATCCGGGCTGTGCGGCGCGGCGACCATCGGCTCCAGCGCGGCGAGGTCGATCTCGATGATCTCCTCGTAGGCGGCGTCCGGGTCCGCGGCGAGCGCGCGAAAGGCGTCGGCGCGGCCCTGGCGCGCGAGGAAGGCCTGCGTCACCTCATCGCTGGGGAAGAGCGAGGTGGTCGCGCCCAGCTCCGCGCCCATATTGGTGACCGTCGCGCGTTCCGGCACGGAGAGGGTGGCGACGCCGGGGCCGAAATATTCCACCATGCGCCCCACCCCACCCTTCACCGTCAGGCGGCGCAGCAGTTCCAGAATAATATCTTTGGCGGACACCCAGGGGGACAATTGCCCGACCAGGCGCACGCCGAGAATGTTCGGCATGGTGAGGTAGAAGGGCCCACCCGCCATGGCGACGGCGATATCGAGTCCCCCCGCGCCGATGGCAATCATACCCAGCCCGCCGCCGGTGGGCGTATGGCTGTCCGACCCGAGCAAGGTTTTGCCCGGCGCGCCAAAGCGTTCCAAATGCACTTGATGGCAGATGCCATTGCCCGGGCGGCTGAAGTACACACCGTGCTTGTGCGCAATGCTCTGCAGGAAGCGGTGGTCGTCGGCGTTTTCAAACCCCGACTGGAGCATATTATGATCGACATAGCTCACGGAGAGTTCGGTGCGCACGCGCGGCACCCCCATCGCCTCGAACTGCAGGTACGCCATGGTACCCGTCGCATCCTGGGTGAGCGTCTGATCGATACGGATGGCGATCTCCTCACCGGGGCGCATCGCCCCCGACACGAGGTGTTCGGCCAGAATCTTTTCCGCGAGTGTTAATGCCATGCGTTGTCGTTCCTTACTATATAGTCAGGCACATCGGTGCCGGTATTGCTCATAATATAACATAATTCCCACCGCCAACGGTAGGCTCCCATGAGAGGCAGGGGTTGGGGTGCGGCGGCCCTCACCCCAACCCCTCTCCCAATGCTGGGAGAGGGGCTAGTTATGGAGTATAGGCTGGGCTAGTTCCAGCAGCACGGTCTGGAACAGGGCCATAGCCCGGCTATCCCAGGCTGGAAACGCAGGCTGATCCCAGCGTATGGGACTGTCCTCGCGTATCACGCCCCGGTGGCGAAAGCGACGCCGGGAGCAGGGTTAGGCGACCTGGGGGCATCGCGCGCCCGGTGCTGGACTGTCCCCTCTGGTAGGGCGCTCTTCCGTAGCGCGCGCCCGCTGTGGCGCGCCTGTGGTGCGACCGTATCTGTGCGGCGGAGCAGGAGCCGGGTGCCAACTTGGTAACGCCCCGTCGCGCTCGCAGGCACGGGTCGGCAGGCGAAACCCGCTGTAGGGGCCGCCCGCCGTGGCGGACCGTGGTAGTGCTTTGGTGTCTCGTGTTCGCGTGAGCGGTAAGGTGCGCCGCCTGGGCTCACACCCCGTCCTCCTCACGCCGCACGGCTGCGGTCACGAGACGTGCGGGCCGCCACGGAGGGCGGCCCCTACCACGGGGAGAGAGGCGCTCTTCCGTAGCGCGCGCCCGCTGTGGCGCGCTTGTGGTGCGACCGTATCCGTGCGGCGGAGCGGAAGCCGAGTGCCAATTAGGGAACGCCCCGTCGCTCTCGCAGGCACGGGTCGGCAGGCGAAACAAGCGCGCCACAGCGGGCGC
>DASXVL010000267.1:0-14881 GCA_036504255.1 Armatimonadota bacterium
ATGCGTATACCACGTGATCGCTTTTCCGTCGGCGTCGTGCTGGCGTCGTTGCTGTATCTGTTGGCGCTGATGCTGTGTTATCTGCTGCGGCCGGATGGGGCGGCGGCGGTGACGGTGTTGCCGGCGTGGGCGTGGGCGGCGCCAGGGGTGGTGGTGTTGGGGCTGGGGTGGCGTGTGGGGCGGCGGGTGTTGGGGGTGGCGCTGCTCGGCTGGGTGGCGTTTCTGCTGTGGATTCCCGATGAGTCAGTCGCGCTGTGGCATGCCTTGCGGCCGCTTCCGGCGTCGTCGCTGCCGCGCTTGCGCGTGGTGTCGCTCAATTGTGGCGGGGGCGATCCGTTGGCGGCGGCGGAGGTGGCGGCGTTTCATCCCGATCTGGTCTTTTTGCAGGAAACCCCGGCGGCGTCGGCGGTGCAGGCGCTGGCGCGGACGGTGTTTCCGGGGCGCGGCACGGCGCTGGTGGGGCTGGATGCCGCCATTATCAGCGCCGGTCCGCTGACGCCGATCACGCTGACGTCGCTCTCGCGGCGGGCGCGCGCGGCGTTGGCGTGCGCCACGGTGACACTGCCTAACGGCCTGGCGTGCGACGTGCTCGATTTGCGCTTGCTGCCGCCGCTGGTGCGCATGGACTACTGGTCGCCGGACTGCTGGCGCGCGCAACGCGAAAACCGGCAGGATCGCCGCGCGCAATTGCAGGCCATCATACGCGCCTACCAGCAGCAACGCCCCGGACACCCGCTCATTCTCGGCGGCGATTTCAACGCGCCGGGCGGTGACGCCGCCTGCCGCGTGCTCAAACCCGCGCTGCGCGACGCCTTTGCCGCGGCGGGCGTGGGGTGGGGGAACACGCACGAGAATGGTTTCCCCATCGTGCGCATCGATCAACTCTGGGCCACCCCCGCCATCCGCCCCCTCCGCGTCTTCGTGCGCAAAACCCAACACTCCGACCACCGCATGGTCATCGCCGATTTCCTGCTCACGTCGCCGGAACGGTAAGCCTCCGCGCCGGGGTCCGCTACTGCGAGGGAGCAGACAGGCGCACTTCCCCAGCGTTCCCCGCCGCCTGCTGGCGGTAGGCCGTCGGGGTACAGCCGCCGTAGCGCTTGAAGATACGCGCGAAGTAGCGTTGATCGCGGAAGCCGCATTGCAGGGCGATGGCTTTCACCGAGAGCTCGCTTTGCGTGAGTAAGGCACAGGCGAGCTGGTAGCGCTCGCGCAGCAAGGTCTGAATGGGCGATTGCGCGAGTTGCTCTTTGAAGAGATACTCCAGGTAGGGCTCGCTGACATGGATGACGTCGGCCAGATGGGAGAGGCGGAGGGGTTTTGCCAGATTGTCGCGCATATAATCGAGCACGCTGGCGACGGAAGCAGGCGGCGCGGCATCCGTGCTCGCCGATCCGCTCAGACGGGTGAGAAAGTCGAGTAACAGCACGAGCAGGGCGTGCTGCACGGTGGACGCCGCGCCGCGCTCGTAGCTTTCCAGCAGCCAGGTGAGCACGTGACGGACACGCTGATCGTCAAAGTCGGCGGTGGTGTGGATGGCGCTGGGGAAATTGACGCACCCGGAGAGCCCGATGACGATATGCGAGAAGCGCGACGCGTCGTGGTGCTCCTCGGCATGCACCGCGCCCGGCGGGTAGAACAGGATGGTATTGGCGGTGAACCGCCGTCGCGCCCCAGCGAGCGTGATGGTGGCCTGCCCGTCGAGAATATAGACGATCTCGTGGAAGGCATGGGCATGCGCGGGCAGATTGCTGCCCAGCGTATTCTTGTATTGCAGATATAATAACCGTGCCGTCATAGCGCGTGTCTCCACGGGAGACTATAGCATTCCGCTGGTGGGTGGTCAATCGGCGTGCAGTTAGTCCCCTGGTTGCGTATGAAAGCAAACCGGGGATAGCCAGGCTCGGGCTCTGTTTCAAACGGTGCTAAGGATTTTTAGGCAGGGTTGTTGATTAGAGGGCGATAGCCGGGCTTGGGCCCTGTTCCAGACAGTATTAAGGACTTCAGGTCAGGCTAGTGTCAACAGCACTGTCTGGAACAGGGCCATAGCCCGGCTATCCCAGGGCTGGAACAACAGGAGAACGGCCGGGCTTGGGCTCTGTCCTAGATAGTGCTAAGGACTTTCGGCTGGCCGGTTGCTCGCTCTTCCTATTTCGGCAATTGCTGTAGCCAAGTGATGGCTTGCGGCACACCGGCGTCAATCATGGAATCGTAATGCTCACCAGTCGGCACGGTGACATATGTGACTTGGGGATTGTACCGTCGCATTTTTTTGACATACGGCTCAACGTCGTCCCGTCCAATGATGCTGTCGTCATCGGCATGGAAGAGAAACACCGGACAGGTAAGTTGGGCTAAATAGGTGGATGGGGAGATGTCAGTGGTAAATTGCCGAAAATACGGCATCTGTATCTCGCAAGCGGACAGCATCGAATCAGGCGTATGCTCAGTGATATTAAAGAGTGGCGCATAGGCGACGCATGCTTTGATGCGTGGATCTTTTTCCGCCAGCAGCAGTGCGACCGTTCCGGCAGAGCTATGGCCCGCGCTGTATAAACGTTGGCCATCAATGGCGGGGATATTTGCCAGGGCGAAATCAATCGCCGCTTTCCCGTTCACCACGCCGCCTTCGACTGCCCGAAACGAGTAGATCGCGTACATTAACGTACTACTGGCGCCACTCCCGTTGAAGCTCTCCCAGTCGAACGGGCCATCCAGGTCATACGCCACTACCGCGTAGCCGGCGTGCACGTAGGGCACATGCTCCGCCCGATCGCCTTGGGATAACGACATGCCGGTAAAACATGATGAGCCGGCAGGCGCGATAAACACGCACGGTACCTTGGCGCGTCCGCGTTTTTTCGGGAGGTAAACCCACAGCCGTCTTCCAGAGGAATCTGCCGCGGTGACCGCATAAAAATCGATGCCGCCAGCCAGCTGCGTGGGGTGCTCAAGTCCAGGGAACGTAATCACCGGGATAGCTGGGGCACGCGCGTCTGCTCGTTTGGCACGCTGCTGCGAAATGAACCCGACGAGCGCCATGGCACCTAAGAAGACCACACCGATAAGAATAATGGCGCATGAAATGTGCGGAAAATATTTATTCATCGCTTCCTTCTACAACACAATGTACCGCATCTGTACGCATTGTGCCATGTCGTGCAGCCTGTCTCGTGGTGTGAGCAAGCGTTTAGCGTTTAGCGTCTGGGAATTCCGCGTGCCATCGTCCCCTATACGCTATACGCTGACATATGCAACAAGGCAGAGTGCATGACAACACACAATGCGTATGGCAATTTGTCTGTGCGGGACTTCCGCATCATGCTGTGCTACCCCGCGCGTGCCGCTGGATGAGCATGTAGACCGTTTGTGTGAGTTGCAGTACGGAGAAGGGTTTGGGCAGGAAGTGCAGGCCGGGGTCGAGTATCCCGTGCTGTGAGATGACGTTTTCCGGGTAGCCGGACATGTAGAGTACGGCCGTTTCCGGGTGCAGCGCGATCAGGCGCTCGGCCAGTTCGCGCCCGTTCATGCCGGGCATGATGACATCGGTGAGCAGCAGGGCGATGGGCGCCTGGTGGTGCTGCGCGATCGCCAACGCGGCGTCGCCGTGTTCGGCCACGAGTACCCGATAGCCGTGCGTGGCGAGCACGTCGCAGACGAGTGTGCGCACCATGGCCTCATCTTCCACAAGCAACACCGTTTCGCAGCCCGCGGGGACCGGGGCGGTGAGGGACGCCGTGTCCTCCAGGGCGATGGCCGCCTGCACGCGGTGCAGGAAGACGGTGAAGGTGCTCCCTTGTCCGGGCGTACTCTCGGCGGTAATGTAGCCGTTGTGCTGCGTGACCAGGCCATACACCGTGGAGAGGCCCAGTCCGGTGCCCTTGCCTTGCGCTTTAGTGGTAAAGAACGGCTCGAAGACATGGGAGAGCGTGTCGGCGTCCATGCCGAGCCCGGTATCGCGCATAAACAGCGTCGCGTAGTCGCCGGGCGGTACCTCACCCAGCGCATGTTCGAGCGTGACGTCCGCCGTTTCGATGCTGAGCGTGCCGCCGTCCGGCATGGCGTCGCGCGCATTCACGGCCAGGTTCATGAGAATCTGCTGCAATTGCGAGGGGTCGGCCTGTATGCGTCCGGTGAGCATGGGCAGTTTGGTGGTGAGCGTGACATCCTCGCCGATGAGGCGGTGCAGCATCGGGCTGAACTCCGCCACCACGGCGGAAAGGTCGAGCACGCGCGTTTCCAGCACCTGCTTGCGGCTGAACGCCAACAATTGCCGCGTCAGCGTGGCGGCGCGCTGCGCGGCATCCTGAATAGCCTCGATGGGACGCACGAAGGGGCTGTCGTCGGGCACGCGCATGCGCAGCAGTTCGGCATAGCCGAGCATGGGCATGAGCAGGTTATTGAAGTCGTGTGCGATGCCGCCGGCCAACCGCCCGATGGCTTCCATCTTCTGCGCCTGCTGTAACTGCGCGACCAGTTGCGCGCGTTCCGTTTTCGACGCGCGCAGTTCCGTGACGTCGAGCGCGAAGCCGCCCACCAGGGTCTGGCCGTCCGAGCGGTGGATGGGGAAGCGGCAGGTTTCAAAGGTGCGCACGCGTCCTTGCGTATCGGTGCTCTCTTCCTCGTTGATGATCAAGCCTTCGGCAATCGCGCGGTGTTCGTTGATGCAGCGAAGCGTGGCATAGTCGGCGGGAAACACCTCATGCGTCGCGCGTCCCAGGCAATCGTCATCCCAGCCGTAAAAACGACGCATGTAGGCGTTCACGTAGAGATAGCGGCTGGCCGCGTCTTTGATAAAAATGGCCGCCGGGATATGTTCCATGAACTGTGCAAAACGCGCTTCCGAGGCGCGCAGCGCCGTTTCGGCCTGCTTGCGTTCCGATTGATCGCGCAGCACCAGCAGATGGCCGTTCGCGTGTCCGCGCGCACTGTGCAAGGGAGAGAGGCGCACCTCGTAGTCGCGCGCGCTGCCCTCCACCTGCAGCGCGATATCCAGCCGAATCTCCGTCTCGGTCTCCAGGTGCGCCAGCAAGGCCGGCCAATGCGCGAGCACCGTCGCGGCGGATTGGCCGATGAGCGCCGTGGCGTCTCCCCCCAGCACCCGTCCCGCCGCCGGGTTGAGATCGACGAGCCGCCCTTGCCTATCGAGCACGATGACGCCGTCCAGCATGCCCATCAACACGGCCGCGCGCGCGATGGGCCGCACGTCGAGCAGGTGAAAGCGGAAGAGCCCCAGGAAGATGACGATGGCGGAGATTGCGAAGGCGATGGGCGTCAAGTCGAAGTGCGGCAGTGGCGTGATGCGCCAGATGTAGAGGATATCAGCGATCCAGGGAATGCCCGCCGACACCAACAGAATGTAGCCCTGGCCGCGATGCGCGCGCGGCATGTGCACGAGAAAGGCGATGCAGCACGCCGTGCCGAAGGCGATGAGCAGGTAGGAGTAGGTGACATGCACCCAGAACCACGGGCCATACGTCATCTCAAGCATGGGGAACGCCTCGGAGGTATCCAGCCAGGAGGACTGATATAACAGGCCATGCCAATTGGTCATGGTAATCGCGAGCGTCATGGCCGGCACGATCAGCAGTGGCAGTCTGTAGCGCAGCGAGCGCGTATAGCCGCAATACTGCAGCACGAAGACACACCAGCATACCGGGACAGCGATGATGCCGAGATACTCAAACTTCACGCAGAGCAGCTTGGCGGAGAGCGTGGGCGCCACCAGCTCCACCGCATACGCCAGCGACCACACGGCAGCAGAGAGCATAAAGAGGGTGACCATCACGGCGCCCACCGCGGGACGGCGATGCCAGGCCAAGACGGCCAGCGTCAGCAACACCGCGACGGATAATAATAAGGGCAGCAAATAGGGTGTATGCACCAATGCCATGTCGGCTCCGCCTGACAGCGGCGCGCCTGCACGTCGTCCGCTCTACGGTTATTAATTCGTGCAGCCGACCCCTGACTCCTCTGTTCGCCAGAAACTGGGTGCAGGTACTGTCTGTGCGCAACTCTGCCCGGAGAAGGGAGCCGTCGAGCCACTATCCTCACTTGTCACAGCGGGGAAGAGCGGTGCCCGTATTGTACAATGCAGATGAAATGTAGCAGCGCAATGATATGTTGGTAAGGCTTTCCCTGTCCCTATGTTCTGGCCTACGCTCATAAGCAAGCATACCCAGGCTGTAGTCTCCTGCGGCTATCCTCGGTGTGTGCCAGCGCGCAACCGGCGCAGCCTAGTTCTAGTCTTCCAACGAGACGCCGACGAGCACGGGCTCGGTGGTGAGAGTGATGCCGAAGAGGTCGCGCACGCGGTCGCGGATGGTGCGGGCGAGGGCGAGCACGTCGTGGGCAGTAGCGCCGCCATGGTTGACGATGGCCAGCACGTGGTTCTCGGAGAGGGCCACCGGGCCGGCGGCATAGCCGCGCGCGAAGCCGCTACGCTCGATGAGCCATGCGGCGGGGATCTTCACGCCGCCGCCCGGCTTGGCAAAGCGTGGGATGTGCGCACCCGGCAAACGACGGGCGATGGCGGCGTCGAGCGCCTCCATCTCCGCCTCGCCCAGCAGCGGGTTCATAAAAAACGACCCGGCGCTGCGCGCGTTCGCGTCGTGTGGGCGCAGCAGCATCGATTTGCCGCGCCGGATGTCGAGCACCACCTGCCACACCTCGCGCAGCGTGGGCTGGGGCAGTTCGCGCGCGGCCAGCGCGCGCTCCAACTCGATGTAGTGCACGGTGGGTGGGCCGTGCGGTATCAGGCGATAACTGACGGCGAGGATGAGATAGCGGTCGCGCGCGGCGCCTTTGAAACGGCTCTCGCGATAGCCGAAGGCGCAGTCGGCGTTGTCGAAGGTGACGGTGTCCAGCGTGTGCATATCGAGCGCCTCCACACGGGTGATGACTTCGCTCACCTCCTGGCCGTAGGCCCCCACGTTTTGCACCGGCGTCGCCCCCACCAAACCGGGGATGCCCGCCAGGCATTCCACGCCGGCCCAGCCGTGCGCCACCGCCCGCGCCACCAGACGTTCCCAGCGCTCGCCCGCGCCCGCCGTGATCTCCACTGCGTCGCGCTCACGCCGCACCTGCACGCCGGGCAGCGCCATGTGCAGCACCAGGCCGGAAAACCCTTCGTCGGCCACCAACAGATTGCTGCCGCCCCCGAGCACCAGCAGCGGCAGCGCGCGCTCGCGCGCCCAGCGCAACGCCGCGACCGCGTCCTCGCGACACGTCACGCGCAGGAAATACCGCGCCGCCCCGCCCACGCCGATCGTCGTCAGCGGCGCCAACGCCACCCCTTCCCGTAACTTGCTCGCGAACATCATCATATTGTCCCAGCATTCCCCGGCAGCAGCATGCTTACACGAAACTCCCCCAAGATCGTCACCCTCCCTGGCAGCTCGGGGGCGTGAATGGCTCCCGTGTTTCCCGAATCAAGAACCCATTCTCCGGAAGTCCCATCCCTGGGCAGGAGAATAAATGGTTGTACACGAGAGAAACCAACTTTTTTCGATGTACCACTAGCGCAGGTGAAACGACCAAGCGCATCACGTGCCGTTGTGTCCAGCTTGGGATAGCCGGGGCACCCGATTATGGGCTTCCCCAATATGCCTCACAGACGTGCTTTACGCGCGGCACGTCACACGGAGTTCGCCGGAGAGCAAGCCGGATGCGCCGGGGACGAGCAGCGCGCGCCCGAGGCCGGTGCTCGTCTCGTAGTGGATGGGAAGCGTTTCTCCCTGCCAGGTTACGACGGGCATGCTCGGGGCGCGGAACCAGACGCGCACCGCGCCGGGGCTGGTCAACCGGGTGCGCAACCCCAGCGGATCGCTCATGACGTTGCACAACGTGGCGCCGTCGGCGGCGAGCAGTTGCGGGCAGGGGAGGGGATGCGCGCCGCGCGTGACCTCCAACGTGACCGTCTGCCCCGTGCACAGGTCGGCGGGCGCCTTGCAGGTGCCGACGACGGGCGTGCCGTTCACGCTGAGGGCGTGCAGGTAGCGACCGCTGCCCTGCGTGGTCACGCGGTAACGCTGCCCTTTCACTATCAGGTTGTCCAGCGTGAGCGGCGTGTCGAGGCCGGGCGCGATGGTGAGGCCGCCGCCGTCAATTTCGATGCCTGCCAGCGCGCTGATGATACCCATGTGCCACGCCTTGGCGCAGAAGGGTTGCTTGCCGCCGGGACAATCCGGTCGGTGCGGGCCATCGTTCTCCGCTTCCAGCGTCAGCCCTTCGGGCACGGTGTACTGCTGCCAGAAGGCATCCAGCCAGCCCAGCCAGCGTGCGAGCAGCGCCTGCTGTCCCGTGGCGGTCATCATCTTCAAGAAGAGCAGGTCACTGCCCACCGGGTAGTGCTGCGCCAACTGGTTGCCGTCGCCGTTAAAGGCCGGGTCCCAGGCGGGGTACATGCGGAGACCGCCCTCCACCACATGGTTGTGGGCGATGAAGTCGGCACAGGCCGCTTCACGATCGGCCACCAGTTCACGCGCGAAGGGCGTGAACCAGAGGATGGCGTGCGCGGGGTAGCTGCGTCGCGGCGCGAGGTCGTCGCTCGCCGCGGAGTCGAACCAATACCCATGTTCGGCATCCCAGAGCACGGTGCGGAAGGAGGGTTCCAGGGCGAGCCAGGCCGCGCGTGCGCTGACGGCGGTCTCCATGTCGCCCACCATGCCCGCCAGGTACTCCATGCCGCGCGCCGCCTGGTAGAAGATGGCGTTATTAAAGGTACTCAGATCGTTGTGGCCCGTCTGTCCGGCAAACTGCGGGAAATCGGGGAAGAGCGCGATGCCCGCGAAGAGGTCGGCGTGTCGGGCCTGCGCCAGCGTGCGTTGAAAAATGGTGCGGGCAAAGGGGTAATACTCGCGCACCACCGCCATGTCGCCCGTGTAGGCGGCGTATTGGTAGAGCATATTCGCATAGAGCCCCTGCGCGGGCAAGGCCTGGGGAATGCTCAACGTCATCTGTTCGGTGAACTGATGGGCAATACCCAGGGCGGGATCGGCGCAGTGCCGGTAGAGTTCCAGCGCGTCACGCACAAACGCCGTATTGCCCGCCGCCAGGTAGCTGTCGCAGTACACCAGCGTGTCCCAGCCCCACACCCAGTAATGACCGATGGCAGCGCGCATCGCGCCGGGCAGGTCGTCGGGCATCAGCGACTCGCAGATGAGCGGCGCCTGGCGGAAGAAGGACTCCGCCGCCGGGTGACCGAGGCTGATGCATGGGGACGCATGCAGTCGCGCCTGCCAATGCGCCAGTTTCGCTGTGCCCTCCGCCGCGCCGTCCTGTTGCAAGTGCGTGGCGCGCGTGACGAGATCCGCCTCGCTCGGCGCAAAGAGCAGTCCTGCGATCGCCATGTCGTCCGCCAGCACCTCGGTCTCGAAGTAGCGCCGCCCGCTGATAAACAGCTTCGTGCTGAGCGGCGTGCTGGCGACCACGCCCAGCCAGGTCTCGGCGGTCTCGTCCACCGTGCGCGCCGGGTCGGTCACGCGGCACGCCAACGCGCCGGACGCCACGTCTTCCTGCCACTCGCCCCACACGCGTCCTGCCGGCGTGGCGCGGGTATACTCGTGCAACGCCAAGCGCAGGCGTAGCGGCAAGTTGCGCGGATTGCGCAGCACCCGCACGCGGTAGAGCAACGTATCATTGAGCAGGATGAGCGCGTGTTCGATTTCGATAGCTTCCGCGGGCAGCGTGAGATGACTGACATAGCCGCCGGGATAATTCTGCGTATCGCGCAGTTCCAGCTGGTACGCGCGCGACTCCACCAGCAGGTAGGGGGTGAAGAGCTTTACATACGCGGTACGCTCGCTGACCTGGTAAAAGGCCTGGCTATCCATCGGCTGGTTTCCATAGTAGATGATCGCTTCCAACGCGCCGTGGTCCGCCACGCGTGCCCCGACACGCCCGCAGGCAAACCAAACGGCGCTACTGCCCACGCCGCGCGGCTCAGTCATCAGGTTAAGCGCCGTGCTCATCGTCTGTTCGTACCGTTGTTCCGTCATCGTGCTACCCTCTTGCGGCAAAATACGCCGGCATCCTTTCGATTCGTCACCCGCCCCCGCCTCCCTCTATTTTCCCGACGCCGAACATGACGTCGCACGTGTACGCTGTTCCGTCATCGCATGGGGCTGGGCGACAATTGGCAGCCTATCCCAGCGCTCGAACGGACGCTGCGCTGTAATACGCCCGTGCGAAATATTGCCTGGACGGCCGGAAAAATCGTTTCAGTGTAGCTAGAACCATTGACGTTAGCCATCATTCGCGTTATCTTCTTAATGGCTTGTTCTGTCAACCGTCAATGCCCTTCCGCGGCTGGGGGGCACAGCGATGCTTGATGTTGGTTCCGCCTTCCGGTCTCCTCGATGTGGTGAGTGCGCCCGCAGAGCAGGATACGGTCGGGGGCTGTGTTGATACCCTCCATGAAGAGAGGGTGTGTTGAAAGGATCTCGCATGACCACGCTCCTGTCGCTTCGTCGTTGTGGTAGCTCGTTCGTGCTCGCGCGCCTGGCGCGCAGGGCGCTTCTCGCCGTGCTGGGCGTGTGTATGGTGCTGGCCGCCTCGCCGGTAGCCGCGCAGTTCGCGCTGCCCTTCCCAAGTACGTCGGGTACGAGGGCCTCGGTGTTCCTCACCGCCACGACGCAACCTGCCGCGATCCCGCCCGTGGCTACCACGCCCGTGATTACCTTACATTGGGCGACATCTACCAGTGCGACAGGGTATCTGATCTATCGCCGCCAGTTCCGTGACCCGCCCGCTCCCTGGGTCAAGATCGATGAACTCAAAGGCGACGCCACCGCGTTTGCCGACGGCGGCCGCGCGGCCCCAACGACGACTGCGCCCTTCTTGCCTGCCTACGGCGCGGCGGTAAACTACGCCTTATACGAATACCAGGTGATTCGCACCGCGGCGCTCGGGGCAGCAGACATGGACATGGTCGCGTACGGCTATATCTGCACCGGCTATCAGGTGTCCTCCCGCGACTCGCGCGGTACCGTGGTGCTCATCGCCGAGCGCAATGTGGCCGCGACGCTGGACACCCAGCTCACCACGTGGACGAACGACCTGATCAGTTGCGGGTGGCAGGTCATTCGACACGAGGTCGACATCACCGACAATCCGATAGACATCCGGGCGCGCATTAAGGCCGATTACGATGCCGACCCTGCGCATGTCAGTACCGTGTTTCTCTTCGGACAAGTGCCGTATTACACTTCCGGCACGGATAACTGGGATAACACCGGGTCGAAATCCTGGCCGAGCGACGCGTATTATGGCGACATGGCCGACACGGACTGGGGACCAGGGTGCACCGACCTGCCGAACCGCATCACGTTGCAGGTAGGACGCGTCGATCTCTCCAATTTGCCGGCCTTCCCTCAGTCGGAAAGCTTCCTGCTCGGACAGTATTTGGATAAAGTGCACGCCTACCGCCTGCGCGGTTACGAGGCCACACTGGGTTCGTGCATTGATAAAGTGGGCAGCAATGCGTCGCAGAACTTCTGGCGTCATGTCGCGCAAATCGTGCCGGGAGCGTATACGCCCTCGATCTGGAATCCCTGCGGTTGTACGCTGCTCGGCTACATCGGGGGCAGCAGTTCCAGTTCCCCAGGTAACCCTCCGCAAGACCATATCGATGGCGTGATCAAAGCCAGCGACCTGGCGGTGACGACCTCGATCCTTGAACCGGGCGTCATCAACATGTTCTATAACCTGGAAGGCGTCGGGCAATGGAACACCACCAACAACCTGATGCGCGCTGCGCTGGCCACCCCGCGGACTGGATTGGCGAGCATCTGGGTGGGCCGGCCGAACTGGTATTTGCATCCGCTGGCCATGGGCGAGACGCTCGGCATCTGCACGCGCCTGACGCAGAATAATCCCACAAACGGCAGCCAGTATCAGCCGGTGAATGCGCTCACGGGCAAGGTGCACACGACGCTGCTCGGCGACCCGACGCTGTATATCTATCCGGTGAAACCGGCGACCAACCTGAAAGTCTCCTATATCGGGTCCTCCGCGCATTTGAGCTGGGATGCCTCGACGAATCGCGACCCGATCTGGGGCTATGCCGTCTACCGCTCCACCAGTCCCAACGGCCCCTTCGGCGACGCCGAGCGCCTGAATCATACGATGACCCAAGGTGCGCTCACCTATGACGATCCCCTCCCCTCGAACAGGTCCTTTATCTATTACTACAATGTACGCGCGGTCGCCTACATCACCACCCCGAGTGGCAGTTATCATGCCAACAGTCTCGGCACGGCGCCCGTCAAGCTGGACCGCGGGGTGACCCTTACCGCGGATCTCCCGTCACCGCGCCTGGTCGGGAACACCATCACCCTGAAGGCCACGACGCCGGATACCGTTGCCTCCGGCACCTTTACCATCACGCGGAACGGTGTCGACGAAGTGTTCTCCGGTACGATTGCCGGTTCGACTGCGACGCTCGTGTGGATCCCCACGGACAGCGGGGTCTACACCATTACGGCGACAATCAATACCACCAACAGTGGCACCATGACCTCCAATACGCTGAGCTACACCATCAACGAGGAGCTCAGCGATGTGACGCTGGACGTCACGCCGATCCAGAGCGTGGCAGGCGCCGACGTCCTCGTCACCGCCACGGCTACCGGCGGCGCGAACGATCTCTACCAGTTCGTCTGTGATGGCACGGTGGTACAGGATTATTCGGACGTGTCGACCTATACCTGGACGCCGACCGCCCCCGGCGATTATGACTGGACCGTGAATGTGAAAGACGCGTTGGGCGCCGACCCCACGCTTGTGTATACCTTGCTGACGCCAGTCACGGCCACCGTATGCGCCCCGTTGCTCACGGTGGCGCTCGACGCCTCGCCAAGCAGTGCACGCATGACCAACACGCCCATCACGCTGACCGCCCAGACGGATGGCGGAGGTGGTTTGGAGTACCAATTCCTGGTTGATGGCAATGTCCTACGGGATTATGATCCGTCGCCCATCTGCACTTGGACACCCGTGACGGACGGCATCTTCACCCTCCAGGTGAACGCCAGAGATTTGCAGGGGGGCGCGCTGACACAGGCTGCCACCTCACCGCCACTCACGTTCCGCATCACCCTGCCTTTAAATAGTGTGACGTTGCAGAGCGATAGCCCGGCGAACTGCCGGCCAGGGACCAAAATTAACCTGTCGGCGTATGCCACCGGCGGCGCCAACCTGAGCTATGAATTCTTTGAGGATGGCGTGGCGTTGCCCGTACTTGACGCCGCCTCATCGCACTATGTCTGGACGCAGGCGGGCCTCGGTCCTTATAAACTGACGGTGCGGGCGTCGGATCTCAATAGCGACGATCCGACGGCTTTTGTGGAATCCGACCCGCCGCTGGTACTGCGCACCTTGGCTCCGCTTACTGGTGTCACACTGACAATGTCACCGACAACATCGTGTCCGGTGCGTGGACAGGTTACGTTACAGGCGACGGCAACGGGCGGCCAGCAAGTCGCCTACCAATTCAAGGCGAATGATACCGTTATCCAGGACTATAGCGACGCGAACTCCTGCACGTGGGCGCCAATGCTCCCCGGGAAGTTTTACCTCACCGTCTGGGCAAAGGAAACCAATGTCACGGCGCCCAAGACGACGTTCTCATCGAATGTGTGCCCCCTCAAAGTGGTGCCCGCGCTCAGCGCAGTGACCTTTAAGGCGTCGCCGGAGGCCAAGTCGGTGGTCAATAGCCCGGTGGTCATCACGGCCACCGCCACGGGTGGGGATGCGGTCGAATACAAATTCATGCACATTCTGATCGACGATGCAGGTCAGGTGGTGTATGACGGTGGCTGGCCGACGTTGGTGACGCTGCGTGACTACAATGCCTCCCCGACGTTCACTTGGAAGCCCACCAAAGCGGGACGCTATCCGCTCTTCGTCGTAGTGCACGATCTGCATGCGGCCGATCCGTTGGAAGAGTTCCAGTCCGTGTATATGGAGTACGTAATCGTCCCGGCGTTGACTGGTGTCGCCATCTCGGACATCTATCCCCAGGCACCCGCGACGGTCGGCAGCACGATCACCATCCAAGCGGTGGCTACGGGCGGCACGCATGTACTCTACCAGTTCCTGGCAGGTTCCACGGTGATTCGCGATTTCGCGTTATCGTCCACCTGCGTCTGGAAGCCGACCAGCACCGGTACCATCAAATTGACGGTGCGGGCGAAAGAATCGGCCGCTTCACCGGCGAATCCGGTCCTGATCTCCGCGCCCGTGTCTTACCTGATCAATACCGCGCTCTCGTCGGTGTCGCTAAAGTTCTCGGGCCCGGCCGTGGTGGGTAGTCCCGTCACCCTCACCGCCACCCCGGTCGGTGGCGCCCGCATGATGTACCGCTTCCAGCAGGGCGTGAATATCTTGCGCCTTGACGATCCGTCCCCGTCGTTCACCTGGGTGCCGAGTCAGGCCGGAGTCCAGAATATCTCCGTCGTCGCCTCAGACCTGGGTGGCGCCAACACGCCGTATAAGCGTTCGGCAACCAGCGCGATACAGACCGACGTGGCCCCCCTCATCGGTCTGTTACCGAATTTCGCCTCGCCACAACGGCTGAACACTGCCATTACGCTCACGGCGAACGCGCTCGGGCTGGTCAATCCGAGTTTCACCTTCAGTGTCGCCTCGCCTATTGCTGGGGGGCGCTGGGGGGCGTATAAGGCGTTGCCCGCGACGAAGGGCATCACCGCCATCGGCGTGATCCTTTGGAAACCGACCGCCGCAGGTCAGTACCGCCTGCGCGTGACGGTACGCGGCTTGGCCTCCGGGAAGACACGGGAATACACGCAAGACCTGGTCTATACCGTAGTGAAGTAAGCGGCCACACTGACCGGGCTGACACCGGCGCTACTAACGGACA
>DASXVL010000268.1:0-3313 GCA_036504255.1 Armatimonadota bacterium
CAACTCTCCTATAGCGCCTTCCCCGCCTTCCCCCGTCTGGATGCGCCAGCCGGCACACGGGCGCCCTATATCGACCACGTCGATACCGGGTGGCTCGCGAATGGATATGCGCATACCCAACGCTATTCGCTGCCAGAACCGACAAGCAATACCCCGATAATGCTGCGCCACCATCCCACTATAAATTTTGGCACCGCGACTATTGAAGGTTACACCCTGAACGTAACCAACAAACTCGACGATAATTGGGAATGGAGCCTGGGAACCAATATCTATGGCGACGGCGTGGTGCCGTTGGGTGTGAAGATTTTGTGCCCAAGCAACGATGTCGTTTATAATTGCCCCGGGAACGGGCTCATTAGCATTTCGGTTTTACATAATGGGGTTGAGACTGACGCCTATCAAAGTATCACCTATGTTCTTGACGGCACGACGATTTACACTGGCAGTGAGAAAGAGATCTGGCATTATTTCAGCTTTGGCCCGCATACCCTTTCTGTCAATGTTCTGGGCAACGATGGGCGAACATACACCAGGATGGCGAATTTCCGTGTGCGAAAGCACGCGCCTCACCTTGTGCCCGTATTCGATGGCGATCCCGTGGATCTGGACAGCGGCGAGGAAACGTACCAGGCGCAGCCCGATCTAACCGCCTTTAATGCTCAGGGCAACAGCGTGGCTTTTGCCCGCACGTTTTCCTCCGCTTTTTCAAAAATCGGTTATGCCACGCCGGGCCTCAGCCGGGGATGGGTGCATAATTATGATTACCGCATCACCACGCCCAGCGGTAGTTGGGGGGCGCTGATGCTGACCTATCCGGGGGGCGCCGTGGAGGACCTGACGCCCGAACTTGATGGGCAGGGGAATCCCACCGGCGTGATCAACCCGCCCGGCGGTTATGCGCAGGTGATCACCGGCGAACCGTCCACGACACCGGGCGTGTGGAATTCCATCACCGTCGAAATGCGCGGCCATGAGCGCTGGGTATTCTCCCTGCACACCACCGGCGTCTACATCCTGACACGCATCATCAATCCACTGGGCAAGGAGTTGCGCGTTAGTTGGAACACCCAGCGCCAACTCACCGAACTGGCGCAGAAGAACGGCGATAACACTTATACAACGCTCCTTTCCTTCTCTTATGAAACCGGAGCCGATGGCTACCTCACCGCTGTGACGGACTGCCATAATCGGAAGGTTGTCTATGGATACAGCCTGTACCATAATGACACTTACCGCTGTTTGACCTCGGTGAGCAAAGTGGTCGACGTGAATGAGACCACCCCCGGCGCGCGTTGCGAGTACGATTATGCGGTACTCGGCCACCTTCCTTTTGCCCCGTTGCTCAACGAAGCGACCGAAAAGAGTCCGACTGGAGGCGCGGACAGCACGATCAGCTTCGCTTACAGTCCGTATGGCCGTGTTGACTCACAAACCAATGCTAAAGGCGTCGTGCGCTCCTATACCTACCACTATAATGGCACGGTCGATATCGTCGTGAAGGACAGCAATAACGTGGAGATGACTCACTGGACTCAACATATCGATGCCGACGGTCATGATATCGGCATCACCGACGTCGCGGGCCACCGTACGCTCATCGAATACACCGACACCAACAACCCGGACAAGCCGACGCGGGTGACCGGCAAGGATGGGAAGACGATCAGTTATACCTATAACCAGTTCGGCAATGTGACCAGCGTGACGACGGAGTGATGGAAAGGCGGAAGGCGGAAGGCGGAAGGATGTGGAATGTAGTTTCTATAAGGATGAAGGATGAAATATAGGAAGTTTCTTCCGTTAGCCGTCAGTCTTGTGGTGTTGCTGGCGCTGGGGATAATCTTTGTTCGCGTTTCGCTGCGGAATAATGATGGGCATTGGGTCTACGGGCTGGATGACGCGTATATCCATATGGCGATGGCGAAGAATTTCACGACGCACGGCGTGTGGGGGGTGACGCGGTATGCGTATACCGCGGCGTCCTCCTCGCCGTTATGGACGTCGCTGCTGGCAGCCGGGTATGCGGTGACCGGGCCGCGCGAGATGGCGTCGTTGTATTGGAATTTCCTGTTCGCCCTGCTGGTCGTCGTGGCGGCCTGGGCGTTCCTCGTGGCACAAGGCGCTTCCGGACGCCTGCAGTTGCTGCTGCTGCTCGGGATCGTGACCGTCGCGGGCGTGCAACTTGCCAGCTTCGGCATGGAACACCTGTTGCACATCCTGCTGATGCTCCTGTTCCTGGCGCTGGTGATTCCCGACCTGGCCGCTGACGGACCCACCCCGCGCTCCCGCCTTTACTGGTTGGCGCTGGTCACGCCACTGGTCGTCCTCGCGCGTTTCGAGAGCCTGGGATTTATTGCCGTCACCATCGTCCTTTATGCCTGCCGAAAACGGTGGCTCCCGGCGCTCCTGCTGGTGGTGATGAGCATCCTCCCGGTCGTCGTAACGGGGCTGATTTCGCTGGCGCATGGCGCGTTCTTCCTGCCCAATTCCATATTAATAAAAACCGCGCTGCGTGGAGACCCCGCCAGTCGTTACGAATTCTTGCCATTTATTGTCGGACACGCCATGGGGTTTTTACTGTATTCGCCCCTTCTCGCGGTGATGCTGGCAAGCGCGCTGTTCTTCTTCGTTGCCCAACGCGTTCGCCGTGAACCCTTCTGGGTGGGACGTTCTCTGCTGCTGCTGCTCTTTATCTTCGTCACAGTCGGCCATATCGTTTCTGCCCAGGTCGGTCCTCTCTATCGCTATGAAGTCTACCTGATCATTTTAGGGATACTCGCGCTGGGATTAAATCTCGCGGTTGAGCTGCGACGGCAAGCAGCGCCGAAGGAGACCGACCCGGTGGAAATTGCCCCCATCCAAGAGTCGTCCGTTCCACCCGATAAACCTGAGGAGGAGATCGCTTACTATCGTCTCGCCGTGCTGACGCTGACCTGCGTCCTCGGCATCCTGTTGACGATACGGATCATCCAGACCTACACCGGCGCCCTGCGCGCCACCAGTAATATTTACCAGCAGCAGTATCAGATGGCGCGCTTCCTGCGGGAATATTATCCCCATGCCCCCGTAATCGCCAATGACATCGGCGCCATCAGCTATTTCACCGACATTCACTTATTGGATCTCTATGGGCTGGGAACGCTCGACATGGCCAAAATGGTTCTCGCGCACAAGCCGTTTCCCGCGATCTTCACAGACTACCTCCCCATACGCCAATCGCGCATTGCGGTCATTTACGATAGTTGGTATTCCCCATCGCTGCACCCCTCCTGGGTGTTGGTCGGACAATGGAAACTCGAGCACAACGTGG
>DASXVL010000269.1:0-9771 GCA_036504255.1 Armatimonadota bacterium
CCGAGCTGTTGCTCGGCGGGCTTCTTCTATAGCCGCTACCGCGCGGGGCGCAGATTTCGGACACCCACCATGACGACACGCAAGGCCACGCTGGTCTACGCATTGGGGCTCAATTACGCCGCGATGATGTCGCTCGCAGTCGCTGTCAACCTCATTCCAGTCTTCCTGACCACGTTAGGTTCCGCGCTGGGCAACGCACACGGTTTGACCAATGAACAACTGGGGCGCATCGGCGCCGTCACCTTCATCGGTCTGGTTTCCGGCATCCTCATCACGGGGCCACTGGCAGACCGTTTCGGTCCGAAGGCTTTCGCCGTGCTGGGCAATCTGCTCGTCGCCGCCGGACTTGCCGTCCTCGGCGTCGCGTACACCTATAACGCCGTCCTGATGGCCGTGGCGCTCATGGGTTTTGGCGCCGGCGTGCTCGATATGGTTTTGAGTCCCATCGTGTGCGCTTTTCAACCCGAGCAGCGCACGACGGCCATGAATTGGCTGCACTCCTTTTACTGCGTCGGCGCGGTCACGACCGTGTTGGTCGGCGCCGTGGCCTTACGGGTCGGTATTGGTTGGCGGACGATCTCCCTCTGGCTCATCCTGCTGCCGGTCATCGTCGCGGTCGGATTCCTCAATTTGCGAATTCCGCCACTCATCAAAGCCGGACAACAGCGCCATGCATTGCGCCAACTTTGCCGCCGCCCCTATTTCCTGGTGGCGCTCGCCGCGATCTTCCTGGCAGGTTCTACCGAATTAGGCATGGCGCAGTGGTTGCCGGCCTATGCGGAAAAGAGCCTGCACTATTCCAAATGGACGGGCGGCATGGCGTTGCTGGCCTTCTCCGTCGCCATGGCACTCGGACGTATGATCGTCGGGATGCTCGGTACGCGGCTCCGTCCACTCCCGCTGATGGCCGCCTGTTGCTGGGCATCAGTGCTGCTCTTCCTGCTTGCCTGCTTTGCGCCCCTACCCTGGGTCGCGTTACTCGCCTCGGTGTGCGTGGGCTTCACCGGGAGCTGCCTGTGGCCCAGCACGCTCGGGGTAACGGCGGATCGTTTTCCGCACGGCGGGGCGTCGATGTTTGCCATGCTTGGAGCCATGGGCAATATCGGCGGGATATTTATGCCCTGGGTCGTTGGCATCATCGCCGATGAAAAGGCGCTGAACATTGGCATTGCCACCGCGACCTTTTGCCCACTCCTCATGGCGCTGTTGCTCATCTGGATGCAGCGCCACGGACATGAGCCCGTCCATGCAGACTCCCCCATCGCGACCGATACTTTGGCGGCAGATATCTAAACCGGCGTCAAACCGCTATAGATTGCGTGATCGCATACCGCCCGCTTTCTCGCGCCGCTACGCCATCCAAGGTGCGAAACCAAGCGCCGGGCCATGGTCTTCTTGAGTTCAGGCTATCCATATATCGTAGAGACGGAAATAGCTACGCCCCCGGAGATAATCTCCAGGGGCGTAGCTTTTTTTTACCAATTAAACGCTGAAGTTAGAAGCGACGGCGTGGGCGACCAGCGCCTTCACCACCACGACCACCTTCATGGCCTCCGCCCGCAGGGCGGGGTCCGCTGCCACCTTCGCGCGGCGGGCGCGGAGGACGCGGGGCTTGCGAAGCGCCTTCGCTGCCGGGTTCGCCGGGTTCGGGCGGCGGCAACATGGCTTTGCGCGTCAGGCGAATCTTGCCGGTAGGATCTTTTTCAATCACCTTCACGACCACTTCATCGCCGACGTTGACCACGTCTTCCACACGCTCAACGCGCTCATGCGCCAGTTGAGAGATGTGGATCATGCCATCTCGACCGGGCGCGATTTCGACGAACGCACCGAACGGCGCGATCTTCACAACCTTCCCGACGTAGACTTCACCTTCGGTAATATCGCGGGTGATGTCTTCGATGATTTTCTGCGCAGCCTTGGCCGTTTCGCCATCCGGAGCGGCGATAAAGACACGACCATCCTGTTCGATGTCGATCTTTACGCCCAAGTCGCCCTGGATTTTCTTGATGACCTTGCCGCCTGGACCGATGACGTCCCCAATCTTATCGGGATGGATCACCAGCGTTACCACACGCGGCGCGTTCGAGGACAGCTCGGCGCGCGGCGCGGCGATAATGGCTTCCATCTCGCCGATGATGAATTCGCGCGCGCTTTTGGCGCGGGCAAATGTCTCGGCAAGCAGTTCGTTCGACAGCCCACCACGTTTCACGTCCATCTGAATGGCCGTGATACCCTGGCGCGTGCCGGTGACTTTGAAATCCATGTCGCCGGAACCGTCTTCGACACCCTGGATGTCCGTTAAGATCACCGCGCGGGTCTCATCGCTGACCATGCCCATGGCAATACCGGCTACCGGCGCCTTGATGGGCACACCGGCATCCATCAACGCGAGGGTACTACCGCAGGTACTGGCCATGGAACTGGAGCCGTTGGATTCCAGCACTTCGGACATCAGACGCAACGTGTACGGGAAGACGTCCGTGGACGGCAATACCGGTACGAGCGCACGCTCTGCCAACGCGCCATGGCCGATTTCTCGGCGTCCGGGCCCGCGCATGGGGCGCACTTCGCCGACGCTGTAGGGCGGGAAGTTGTACTGATGCATGTAGCGCTTTTCGTCATCGGGCCAAATATTATCGAGCATCTGGCCTTCGCCCATGCCGCCTAAGGTCAGCACGGTCAGCGCCTGGGTCTGTCCACGGGTGAACACACCACTGCCGTGCACGCAGGGGAGAACCCCGACTTCCACGGAAATGGCGCGAATTTCGTCCGGCTTGCGGCCATCGGGACGGCGTTGCTCATCCAGGATTACCGAACGCAGCGTCGCTTTGATCTGCTTTTCGATGTATTCGCGAATTTGCACACCTTGATCGGGGAAACGCTCCACCAGCTCTGCGCGGATTTCGCGGATCATGTCGCTGGTCGCGGATTCGCGTTCCTGCTTGCTCGGGTTGACGATGGTCTCACGAATGCGCGGGGCATAGCCCTTGACCGCTTCGTAGAGTTCTTCGTTCACCGCCGGCGGCGCAATAACGACTTTCTCGGGATTGATCAGCGCGACCAGTTCATCCTGCAATTCAATCATCTGCAGAATGCCGACCTGGCCGAAGGCGATCGCTTCGAGCATGACTTCTTCCGTCACCTCTTGCGCACCGCTCTCCATCATGATGATGCCTTCGCGTGTGCCGGCAACCATCAGATCGAGCTCGCTCTGTTTCAATTCATCGAAGGTGGGGTTCAGAATGAACTGCCCATCCACACGCCCAACGCGCACAGCGCCCATGGGACCTTCGAACGGAATGCGGGAGATGCTTAGTGCGGTGGACGCCCCGAGCATACCCAGCACATCCGGCGAATTTTGTTGATCAGCGGCGAGAACGGTGATGATGACCTGGATCTCATTGCGCAAGTACTTGGGGAAAAGAGGACGAATCGGCCGGTCGGTCATACGCGCACTTAAGATGGCGCGTTCGCTCGGGCGACCTTCGCGTTTGATAAACCCGCCCGGGATTTTCCCGGCGGCATACATGCGCTCTTCAAAATCAACGGTCAGGGGGAAGAAATCAATTCCTTCCCGCGGCGTGTTGGACATCGTGACTGCCGCAAGAATGACCGTATCACCAAACCGCACGAGAACGGAGCCGTCCGCCTGCTTGGCGAGTCTGCCCGTCTCAATGCTCAGCACCTTCTCATTTAAGGTGCGTTGTACAATATTCATTTGTCTTCTCCTCATGGATCATAGACGCGTCGTGTCCTGCCCCGTATTACCGGCGCAGGCCCAACTTGGCGACCAGAGCGCGATACCGACCGATCTCAGTTTTCATCAGGTAGTTCAAGAGTCGACGGCGCTGGCCCACCATCATGAGGAGACCTCGACGAGAGTGGTGATCTTTCTTGTGTACCTTTAAGTGTTCGGTCAGATGGCTGATACGGGCGCTCAGTAGAGCAACCTGCACCTCGGGAGACCCGGTGTCCCCATCATTGGTTTTGTGTTCAGCAATAATCTGACTCTTATGATCTGTGGCTAACGGCACCTGTTCTGTTCCTCCAATGTAATGTCCGGGGCATTATAGCACAATGCCGAATCGCGTGTAAATTACTTTTATAGCCAAAGCAAGAGATATCATCGCCGTATTGCCGATCACATGCCCTATTTCGGCATTTTTACCTCACAATCATGTTCGCAGTACGCGATGGCTTTGGGAATATTGAGAATTTCTTCAGATAACTTGCCTGTACGACACATAGGAACCTGCTAACTTTGTATAGTAATAATAGTGATGGACGATTCTCGCGAACAGGAGTGACGTATGAAAATGCGGGTTGGTATCCCGCGTGCGATGGGATATTACTATCTATATCCTTTTTTCCGCACGTTGTTAACAGAATTGGGCGCCGAGCCTGTCCTCTCTCCACCGTCCACCGCACGAACGTTGGAGCGGATGGACATGTGCCCGACGGATGAGCCCTGTTTGCCGGTCAAGCTCCATATCAGTCATGCCGATGCGCTGGCGAATCGTGAGGATATCAGTTTTCTCTTTCTCCCGGTCGTCGCGCGCGTTGACACTAGTTGGTGCTGCCCGAAATTTATCGGCGTTGCGGATATGACGCGCCATGGGCTGCAACTCGCCGATGATCGGGTCATGATGCCGGTGCTCGATTATTCGGACGACGAAGGCGCCATGCTGACGCCACTGCTGCCGCTCGCCGAGCGTCTCGGCATCCGCGATCGTCAGATACTGGCGCGTGCCATTCACCAGGCGCGCGAGGCGCAGCAGCAATTCCGCGAACTCTGCATAACCCAGCAACTCACCACCCCCGAGGCCTACCGCGTGCTGGAAACCGGTACCACGCCGCTCCATACGACAGCGCCGGCCGATGGCCCGACTATTGCCGTGATCGGCCATCCATATATCCTCTACGAAGTAGTCAGCCAGGGGATGATTGAACGGTTGCGCCACTATGGCCCCGTCGTAACAGCGGAAATGGTCGATCAGCAGGCGATCACTGACGCCATGGCCAGCATCGTGGAGGGGGATCGGCTGTGGCCGTTTGAGGCGATGATGCTGGGGGCCGCCTTACACCTCTTGCGCGGTCAACACATTCAGAAGATGATACTGGTCGGCTCCTTTGAATGTGGCCCCGAATCGATCATTGAATCCTATATCGAAGAGGAGGCACACCGGCAAGGTATTCCATTGATGGTCTTAGCCATGGACGAACACAGTGGTGAAGCCGGGCTGGCAACACGCCTGGAAGCCTTCATGGATACCGAGAAAACGAGCGGGGCGCCCCCCATCACTCCCGAGACCCCATACGTCGCCGGCAGTGAAGAGCTCGTGCTGGGATTCCCCTCGATGGGCCATCTGGATATCGCCATCCGCACCTTTGTGGAGTCCTTCGGTGTGCGCACGGTGCGTACCCCGCACACCACGCAAGCGTGCATCGAGCTCGGACGGGAAGTCGCCCCCGAGTTTGCCTGTTTCCCCTTCACCGCCACCCTGGGGCAGATGCGCTGGATGCTCGATCGCGGCGCGAATACGCTGCTCATGATCGGGGGGAAGGGCTATTGCCGCCTTGGCTGGTACGCTCAGGTACAAGAACGATTGTTGCAGAGTCTCGGCTACTCCTTTCAATTATTGACCGTCGATGCGCCGCTGCCGCTCAAAACCAAGTGGCCGGTGTTCAATGCGATGATGAAGCGTATCACGCATGACGCTTCCTGGACGCGCATTCTGGGGGGCTTACACTTAGCCTATGTGCAACTCGCGGCGTTGGACCGCGCCGAGCAAGTTGCACACCGCTTGCGCGCATTTGAACGGGTACCCGGCACGACGGACCGCATTACCGACCGTTATGTGCGTCAGCTTGCCGTCACGGGTGAATTGCAGAAGATCCGCCATCTGGCCCGACTGTTTGAAGAGGAAACGGCAGCCATCGAGACGGAGGACACCCACCCGCTGCACGTGCGGATCGCCGGGGAGATTTGGGTCATCCTGGAGCAGGCGGTCACACGCGATGTGGAACGTTGGCTCGGGGCACGGCAACGCCCCCGTGTCTGGGTACGACGGGAACATTCCGCCAGTGAGTGGTTCCGTGCGAACGTGCTGCGTTGGCCCAGCGCGCTGAAGCGGGAACATCAGCTCGAGGCTGCCGCGAAGCCCTGGCTCTCGCAGCGCGTGGGCGGCCACGGGCAGATGACCGTCGGACAGGCAGCGCTGGCGCGTAAAGAAGGCATGGATGGCCTCATCCATATCTTCCCATTCACCTGCATGCCGGAGATTATCGCGCAGAATATCATGGTCCGCCTCGCAGAAGAGCATGATACGCCGATCTTGACCTACATCGTGTCCGAACAGACGGGCGAGGCCGGCATGGAAACGCGTCTCGAATCCTTTCTGGACGTATTGGAAGAACGCCGCTTGGCGCGGGGGCCATCCGCCGCCGGCGTGTTGCTCCCTGCCTAAGCACTTCGCACATTACACGTAGAGATACCGACAGACGGAGGATATCTGTGGAACGCTATTTGGGTATTGACGTGGGATCGGTGACCACCAAACTCGTGGTCATCGATGAAGAGAATCAACCGATCTTCAGCCTCTATGAACGCACGAATGGGCGTCCGGTGGCGGCTATTCAACAATCATTTGCCACGCTGGCAGAGACGCTGGGCAACGACTTGTCCATACGTGGGGTCGGCACCACCGGATCAGGACGGCATTTAGCCGCCATCATGGCGGGCGCCGATGAGGTGCGTACGGAGATCACCGCCCATGCGACCGCGGCCAAGCAGGTGTGCCCGGAGGTGAGTACGGTCATCGACATCGGCGGGCAGGATTCTAAAGTCATCCTGCTGCGCAACGGCGTCTCGACGGGATTTAACATGAATACCGTCTGTGCGGCGGGCACCGGCTCGTTTCTCGACCATCAGGCTGCCCGTCTTGGTATACCGATCGAAGAGTTCGGCTCCTATGCTCTGCGTTCGCGTAGCCCGCTCAAAATCGCCGGACGCTGCGGCGTCTTTGCGGAATCCGATCTGATCCACAAGCAGCAAATGGGCTATCCGCCGGAGGATCTCATCGCGGGGTTGTGCATCAGCCTGGCGCGCAATTTTTTGCAAAACGTCGCACGCGATCCGCGGGGGCGTAAGATCCATCCGACCGTCCTCTTTCAAGGCGGGGTTGCGGCCAATGTCGGCATGCGCGCGGCGTTCGAGCACTTGCTCAACCAGCCGCTTGTTGTGCCCGAACAATTCCAGGTGATGGGCGCTTGGGGTGCCGCATTACTCGCGAAACGGCGCTTGCAGCGTACGGACGAAGCGACGAGCTTTCGCGGCATCGACCGTATCGCCACCTTCGTCTGTCAACCGCGTTCGTTCACCTGCAGTGATTGCTCGAACAGTTGCGAGATCTCCGAACTCTATATCGACGGCGGACTGGTCAGTCGCTGGGGCAGTCGCTGCTCGAAATGGGAAAATCTCGCCTTATCCTCAGCGGAATGTCATGAGGAGACGGAGGCCCCGCTCGGCCTGGTGACTGTGTAGGCAGGCGGCAGGCCCTTTCCCGCTGGGGGTGAACATGATACGATGGTTCATCGCCATGCGCTAAGGGAATATTCATGTTACGGCCCGGCACATGTTTGCCGGGCCATCTGCTGCCATGACACGCACACATACCCATGCTGCCATTAATATGCGCTCACACGTGACCGGCGTGCTGTGCGTGCTCGCCGCAGTTCTCTTATGGAGCACGGTGCCGGTCGGTACGCGTTTACTCGTGCGCGACGGCATGGTCTTCTCGCCGGCATTCCTCTCTGCCGCCCGCCTCTGGCTCGCGGTACTGGTCTTCCTCATTCTACGCGCCGTGCACTGCCACCGTGCAGGCATCGCGTTTCGCGTGTCCATTCGTCATCGGGGGTGGCTCTGGATCGCCGCGGCCGCCATCAGCGCCAACTACTTGTTCTATGCCATCGGCTTGCGCTACACGACGGCAGGCGCCACGTCGATTATCTCCCAGGTGCATTCCGTCGCCACGGTGCTACTCGCCGCCTCCTTGCTCGGAGAACGGTTGACCAAACAAAAAGTTCTGGGCACGGTGGTGGCAATGATCGGCGTATTGCTAGTCGTCTTTCAAGGAAATTCCCTGCACGATATATTTTCCTCGGCGCATGTCGTGGGGAATCTCATCGAAGTGCTGGCTGCGTTGGCCTGGCCATTCTATGCTATCGGGCAGACGAAATTGGTCGGCGAGGACGGCAATCGCGATGTCCTCATGCCGATCTTTGTCCTCTCCGCTCTACTTTCGACCCTGTTGCTCCCGGTGACCGGGCCCTTCATCCTTCACCCACCGAGCAACATGGACTGGGCGGTGTTGCTTTTCCTTGGCGCCGGGAGCACGGCAGCCGCCTATTGGCTCTTCGCCGCTGGCTTACAACGAATGCAAACGTCAGAGGGGGCGATGTTCAACGTGTTGATGCCCCCGCTGGCGCTGCTCATGGCGCATTGGTTGCTTGGAGAAAGCCTACGGCCCAGTGTGCTCGCTGGGTTAGCGCTCGTAGTGGCTGGCTTGGTGCTCATCGTTTGGCGGCGCGGTCATTCGCCACTGCGCAAGCGGTCCACGCCCCTCACAGACGCGCTCCGCCAGCAGAAGAACCCGTAGCCGGATTATGCGCGGCAACACGATCGAGTAGTGCGGCAAATTCATGCAACGCTGCGGCATAGGCCTCGCCCGCGCGTTCTTTCACCGTGCAATGCCCAGCCCCGTCAACCCAGAGACATCGCTTCTCCGTGCGCACCGCGTTGTAAAGTAATTCACCCTGATGGAAAGGGATGGTCTGATCGTCGCGCCCATGCATGACTAACACCGGACAGCGGACGTGGGGGATTTTTGACAGATTATCAAATTTATCAAACGGCAATAACGTCACCACCGTCTTCGCGCGGAAGACAGTGACAAAGGTGCTTTCGAGGATCAAGCCGGCGATCTCAGGATTCCGGGCTGCCAGATCCACCGAGGGTCCACCGCCCAGTGAATAGCCGTAGAGAATGACATGGTTGGCGGGCACGTGCAGTTTCGTTGTCACATAGGCGTAGGCGGCGTCGATATCGCGGTAGGTGTTGATTTCAGACGGGGTCCCCTGGCTGGTGCCGTAGCCATGATAATCGTAGGCGAAGGTGGAAAAGCCTAACCGATGGATTTCGTCCAGCCATGCGACGTCGTCCGCAAGATCTTCCCCCTGCCCGTGGCTAAAGATGACGGTATATTTTGCGGCGGTATTTTCCCGATAGCGTGCCGAAATCTTCACCCCGTCAGCAGTCGTTAACTTGAGACTGTCAGCGGTATCCCGATAGCCCGACCCATGGTTATGAAAAATCAGCGCATTGGAGAAAAATAGAGCAAACAAAATGAAGAGCGTGTAAGAGATTAGCATGCCAATCCCGACTGCGCGTAACGACTTGCGCACGGTACACGCACGGAACTCGTGCATAATTCGTATCCAGTTCGGCCATTTGATCATCATCTCCTTATTTGTTCGCAGCGTCCGGCTTACCTCCTGCCCGCTGGCCAATAGGAAATCTAACAAGGCTGGCCCTGGATTCGAGAGCTTAGCGCCCGCACTAATAACTGAATGATAAGTAAAATGGCAATTTTTCATTGCCCAGCCCGCCACGCTCTGCTATAATGCAAGCAATATTATATCCGTGACCGGAGGGGGATGACGCATTGGAAAAGGTGCTGCTCTACGATACGACACTACGCGATGGCGCAC
>DASXVL010000270.1:0-5462 GCA_036504255.1 Armatimonadota bacterium
CGCACCGCGCGTATGATCAATCCCGTTATGGCCCCCGCATGTTATCCGCATTACACAGTCAGAGGAGACACGACTCATGGCGAAATTATTCGCGACACTCGTACTGATACTTGCGCTGGGCGCCAGCTTGCTCTTGGCCGAACCGGCCGCCTTCACGCCCTGGGAACTTAGTCGTCCCATCGTGCAATATGACCGGTATATGCTCACCAATCCTGATAACCTGGCAAAGGTGAAGACGGCGGGCAACCTGGCCGGGTGGCAAAAACAGAACGACTGGTTCGGTATTGCGGGATGGTTCGAGTATGATCTCATCGTCCCGAGTGACGGATGGTATGAGCTGTCCGTGCAGCCGGACGCCGGCAATCAGGAGTATGTTTTCGACGGCGTGGTGTCCGTCAATTCAGGCGTCGGGGCTAACGTGGGGAACTTCTGGCTGACGGGCGGGAAGCACACCTTGCGCATACAACGGTTCATTTGGACGGGCCTGTCCCCGGTGCGCGGCTTCACCCTCCGTGCCTCCGCGCCGGCGCTCTCGAAACGCCTGCGTGTCACCGTGAGCGGCGAACGCAACATCTTGAGCACCCGCGATCAACTCACCTTGTCGGTCGAGTCGGGGGCGCTTGCTGCCCCGGTCGCCATCGCGGTTACCGTGACCAATACCGTGACGCGACAAGTCGTCGGCACGTATCCGGCGACCTTGCCGGCTGCCGATGGCCTGACGAAAACGGCGGTAAGCGTGCCGTGTCCTGCTGAAGGCAGCTTCCTCGCCACCGTCACCTGCGACGCCGCGCCGATCAGCCCGCAGGACGTGCGGCCTATCCCCTTCACCGTCATCGACGCCACCCCGCTGCCGCGCACGGGTGGAGAGCTGAAGACGACGCTGCTCTCGGAGATCGATTGCGTGACCACCCCCCCCGACTATGTCAAAGGCGGCGACACGCGCGTGGTGAGTAAGCCGTTTGGCAAGTATCGCGAATCCGGCGACGTCGGTTTCCGTCAGTTCCAAAATGCCACCAACCCCAGCTGGTTTGCCTACAAGATTACCGTGCCCGAGGCGCAGAAACCCTACCTGGTGCGGGTCGATTATCCTGACGATGTGAAGCGGACCTATTGTATCGCCGTGCGTGATCGTAGTCCGGGCGCCTATCCCATCGCCGGTGGGGTGGACAGCGGTGGCGAGTTCGCGCTCACCGACAGCATGCTGACACATGATTTGCTCGTCTGGCCGAACAGCACGGATTTACGCCTGCTCTTCATCGTCCCCATCACCGGCTACCGGGCGGCGGCGGCGAAGATTCGCGTCTACGCGGTAGACGAGGCGTTCCCGCTGCCGAAAATGCCGGCGGGCGGACGCCATTTCAGTAACTGGTATGAGGAAGGGACGAATTTCGCCGCCACCTATGGCGCGCCGGATGGCTCGCTGCGCGGTGGGATCATCGCCGCCGATCGCTGGGCGCGCGCCATCGCCTACATGGGGGGGGATACGCTCATTCCCACCGTATCCGTCTATCAGATGTGCCTCTACCCCTCGCGCTTCAACCAGACGTTTGCCGATTCATCTTCCCCGGATATGGTCCGGGCGATGCTACTGAAATGCGAAAAGTATAGCCTGGGGCTGATCGGGGAGTTCCACCCCGAAGTCCGCGAATTGTTGTGGCCGTATGCCGGGCAAGCCGATCCCAAGCCGAACGAGAGTGTGTCCAGCGACGGGAAGAGCCAGGGACGTCCGTTTAGCCCGCTCTACCCGGCCAACCGCGAGTGGTTTCTGGGCATGCTCGGTGAATTCGCCGATCGCTATAAAGATTCTCCCGCGTTCAAAGGCGTCAGTTTGCGTCTCATGACCTGGGTGAATCCGGGGCTGAATAACTTTGCTTCGCTGGACTGGGGGTATGACGACTACACCGTCGGCCTGTTCAGTAAGGAGACCGGCACGCAAATCCCGGTGGACGCGACGGACCCGCGACGATTCAACAAGCGCTACACCTGGTTGATGGCGAATGCCAAAGAGGCCTGGATGAGTTGGCGTTGCCTGAAGATCGCCGAGTTGCACACGCAGATCCGCGACCGCGTGCGCCAGGCGCGCCCCGATCTCAAAGTCTACCTGCCGATCTTCGCCGGTTTCCCCAACGACCTGCGCGAAGCGGGGCTCGACGTGAAGCTGCTCTCCGCCATTGATGGCCTTGTCTTGGAAAACGCCTACCATGGCTACGGGCGTCGCGGCAACACCGAAATGGAAAATCAGGAGATTCGCGACGATCTCATCTCCCCCGCACGGCTCAACGCGTTAGCTACCCCGAATGCGCCGTCGAACTATCTCTTCGGCTCCGGCTATTTTGAAGCGATAGAGTCGGTAGCCATCCCGGAAGATATGGGCTATCCGGCGAATACGAAACGCAACTGGATGAGCGGGGTGGTGAACCCCTCCGGACGCAGCGGCATCGAACGCTATTCCCTCGCGCTAGCGGAAGGCGATGCGCTGCTACTGGGTGATGGTGGCAACGGGTACACCGTGGGCCAGCCCATCCTGCGTGAGTTCACGCGCGAGTACCGCAGCCTGCCGGAAGCGCGCTTCAGCGCCCGCCAGGATGCGCGCGATCCGGTGGCCGTGTGGGAGCTGGCACGCCAGAACGACTTCCTCTTCTACGCCGTGAACCGTGAGCGCTACGCCATCACCATCACCCTGCAACTGAGTGGCGCGACCGCGGTGAAACGCCTGGCGAGCGGCGACAACGTGCCGGCGCCACGCGGATCGCTGGCCATTACGTTGCAGCCCTTTGAACTGCGCACCTTCCTCGCCCCGGCTGGCACAAAGATCGTGCGCGTCACCACGGCCATCCCATCGAACGAGTTGGCGCTGGTGACGCGACAAGTAACCTGGTTGGAGAAGCTCGCGGCGGACGCTGGGGCGAATCGCCTGCAGCCCTCGCTCGATGCCAAGCAATTCGCCACCCTCAAAGCCCTGGCGAGCGAAGCGCGCGTGGCGTTGACGGCCGGGCAGACCTGGCATGCGCGTACCATGATGGATTGCCATGAATTGCTGGGCATCTATCAGAAGACGGCGCATTTCCCGCCCGCATCATCCTTTACCTATGACCTGCAGGGCGCCAAGGCGCCCTGGGCGTACAATAAAATGCTCACGCAGAGCTACCCACAAGTGGCGCTCAAAACGCCGTCCGGTATTGCCGAGTTCATGCAGGGGAAAGTGACGTTGGCGCGTCAGGCGGAGTTGGGAGACAAACCACTGCTCACTTGGCCGAACGGCGCGGTGCAATGGCGCGCGCCGTTTACGCTCAAAGCGCCACAGCAGTTCCGCCTGTGGGTCCGCCTGGCGGTCGGCCCGTCCTTCTCGCCGGTGACGGTGACGGACAGCCGTGGCAAGGTCATCGCGCTGATTCCGGAAAATGGGGAAGTGGGACTGCAGGTTGCCGCGAGCGCGGAGCCGATTCTGCTCACCCCCGAGACCGCGACGCTCACGCTGACGGCCAGCGGGCCGGGCGCGCCGTATCTGGAGCAGGCGTGTTTCGAGCCGCTCTTCACGGACTTGCTGCCGAAGCTGCGCTTCGTCGGCTACTTCCCCAACCCCGGCAATAGCAACTGGACCACCGCGCTCGCCCCGGAGCTGCCCGGCGGCATGGCGGCGACAGCAACCTACGACGGCACGAACGGCGTGACGGCGGGGCCGGTCGCCTGGAAGCCGTTCCCACCCGCCCTCATCAACGCGCAGGCGCATGTCGCGCAGTGCCCTCCGGGGCCGCTCGCGGCCGGCGTCATCGCCTATGCGCATGCGACCGTCACCGCCCCCTCCGCACGGCAGGCCAAGCTTTGCTTCATGGGCGCGGATCAGGTACGCATCGCCGTGAACGGTGAGTGGGTCTTCGACTCCGTGCAGAAGAAGGCGAACATCTGGTGGTTCAATGGCCTCACCGAAGTGCCGATTACGCTGCGCCAGGGGGCCAACGATGTGCTCATCAAGATGGCCAATCGCACGGGAACGGATAATAACGACTGGAAACTAATCTACGTGCAACCCTATTTGAGTATGGACCCCGACGTCGTCGTGACGCCCTAACCCTGAATTTTGCATAATTTGGAAGGAATGATTCGATATGGAAAAAATGCTGTTACTGCTCGTTGGCGTGTTAGCGCTCTTTGGGTGCGCTACGCTCGCTGCTGCCCAAGCGCCCTGGGAGCTTACCCGCGGGGCGGCTTCCTTCGATCGGCACTTCGTGGTCGAGGCGAAGCAATTGGAGAACGTGAAGACCAGCGGCACGCTCGCCGGCGCCGCTGGCTGGTTTGACTATGATGTCACCGTGCCGAGTACTGGTTGGTACGAGATTTACCTGCAACCGTACGCGAACGGTATCGAGGTGCTGGTGGATGGCGGCGCGTATACCTTCTGCCCGACGGGGCCGAAGGTGGGGAATTTCTGGCTCACCGCCGGCAAGCATACCATACGCTTGCAGCGTATCCACTGGACCGGGTTTGCCCCCGTGCGCGGTTTCACCGTGCGCGCGGCAACTGGCGCGATCGGCAAGACTTTCAGCGTGACGGCGATGGACGTGCATCCGCTGCTGCGTAAGGGGGAGACCCTACGCCTGCAGATCGCCTCCGGCGCACGCACGGCGGCAACCACGCTGACGGCTGTCGTCACCGACGCGCGCACCCAGGCCGTGCTCGCCAGCTATCCGGTGGCGCTGCCCGCGCAGGCGGGGTTGACGACGACTACCTTGAAAATTCCCGCCGCCCAGGAAGGCAGTTTCCTGGTGAGCTTCAAAGCGGGCGAGACGCCCATCGCTCCCGAGGACGTGCGTCCCATTGGCTACAGTGTGGTCGATACCCGTCCGCTGGCACGCACTGGCGGTGAGGTGAAAAAGACGCTCATCGCCAGCATTGACTGTGCTGCTCTTGCCCCGGATTACACCGGTGGCGGGGCCACGCGCGTCATCAGCAAACCGTTTGGGAAGTACCGCGAATCCGGCGACGTCGGCTGGCTGCAAAATATGAACAGCACCGCGCCCAGTTGGTTCGCCTACAAAGTGACCGTGCCGCAGCCGCAGCAACCCTACCTGGTGGAAATCGACTATCCGGATGACGCGCAGCGCACCTTCTGTCTCGCCGTGCGCGACAGTTCACCCGGGGCCTACCCGACCGCCGGGGGCGTTGACAGCGGCGGCGAGTTTACACTCTCCAACAAGATGCTCACCCATACCGTGCTGCATTGGACGCAGGGCACCGACCTGCGCGTGCTGATGATTACCGCACGGACGGGGCTGCGCGCTGCGGCGTCGAAGATCCGCGTCTATAAGCTCGACGGGCCGCTGCCGCTGCTGAATGTGCCGGCGCGTGGCGGACGCAGCTTCGCCAACTGGTATGAAGAGGGCGGCAGCTTCCTGGGCATTTACGCCACGCCGAACGGCTCGGTCGACGGCACGCTGGTCGCGGCGGACCGCTGGGCGCGCTCG
>DASXVL010000271.1:0-17055 GCA_036504255.1 Armatimonadota bacterium
ACGCGCACCACCTCGGTGAGCAGGTGCGGATCAAAGCCGGCGGTGACAGTGATCGTCGCCGCGCCGACCTGGAGCATGAGGCTCGCTCCGGGCGCGACTGGCTGCGCGACGGCCAGCCACTGCGGGGCGGCCGCTGAAGGCACCGGCGTGGCCAAGCGCTTGCGCCAGGCATAAAATTGCTGCGCGGTGATGTTCTGCTGCCAGCACCAGGCGACAATCGATAAGCCACTGGCCTGCTGATCGACCAGTCGTTGCTGCCACAGCGCACGGCGTTCATCGTGTGTCATCGGGCAGATCCTCCCAAAGGTGTGATGGGAGCATTATCCGAGGAATGGGGAGAAGTGACCAGGTGTGCGCGTTTTTACGCTTACCACCTAACTGTCAATTGGAGATTATAACCAGAAGATCGATCGACGCTAAAGATAAGGCAATGCTCCTCAAACGATATGGCATCACCATTAAAAGCAGCGATGATCATTGATAAGGATATCCCGTCGTTACGGTCTGCGCGCCATGGCGTGCGTGCGCAAGGCAGCGTATTTCCAGTGAGTGCAAATCCCATCCAGGGTACCCGCCGCACTTTTTCGCCCCATTGCAGCTTTACTGCTCGTTTTCCAGCGCCACGCCTTCTCTGGGTATCCGAAACGACAGCCGAAGGCGAAGCTTGGGAGGCCACGGCCTATTTACCCGCCAGCGGTGTCCCGCTGGCCTACACATCCGCCATGTGCCCGTCTCTAACTTCGTTGTGCGATCCTCTTCCCCTCGCTGTGCCGTACCAACCGTATACTGTGGAAAATGCTGCGCACCTGGTGGCGCGCCGTTGACAGGGGGGATGCGGGATGGCGTTGTATGAGGAATTTTCACCGCAACCTAATCGCTTGCTCGATGCCCAGAGCACCTATCTACGCAGTGCAGCGTACCAGCCGGTGGGGTGGTATCCGTTCGGGCCCGAGGCCTTCGAGGAAGCGCGTCGGCAAGACAAACCGATCTTACTCGACATCGGGGCGTCGTGGTGCCACTGGTGCCACGTGATCGACCGTGAGAGTTATGATAATGCGGAGATCGCCACGATTTTGAACGAGCGTTTCATCCCGATCAAGGTCGATCGCGATGAACGGCCGGATATCGACGCGCGTTACCAGGCGGCGGTGCAACTGCTGACGGGGCAGGGGGGCTGGCCGTTGACGGTCTTTCTCACACCGGATGGCCAACCGTTTTATGGCGGCACCTACTTTCCCCCGGAAGATCGCTACGGGCGGGTCGGCTTCAAGTCGCTGCTGCCCACGCTGGCGGATGCCTACGCACACCGGCGGCACGAGTTGGAGGCGACGGCGCGGGCACTGGCCGAACGCGCGCGCCATGCCGCCGTGCGCATGGTCGGGGTCGAAGAGATCTCCGAGGAGACGCTGCAGCACCTGCTGCATAATATCCAGGCGCGCTTCAACGAAGACGAGGGCGGCTTTGAGCGGGAGGGGCCAAAGTTTCCGCATAGCGGGGCCATCACGCTGGCGTTGCAGCAGTGGGACGTCACCGGCGATGCGCACTGGCGCACCATTGTGGAACGCACACTGCGCGCGATGGGGGAGGGCGGCTTTACCGACCAGTTGGGCGGCGGCTTCCACCGCTATTCCACCGATGCGCATTGGACCGTGCCGCACTTCGAGAAGATGGGGTACGACAATGCGCTGTTGCTGACGAACTACAGCGCAGCGTACCGCGCGTTCGGTGATCCGTTCTATCGCGAAGTCGCGGCGGGCGCGCTGGGTTATCTGCTGGACGAACTGGCCGATCACGCGCGCGGCGGCTTCTACAGTACCCAGGATGCCGATATCGACCTGCAGGACGATGGGAGCTATTGGACGTGGAGTCTGGCGGAAATCTCCGAGGCGTTGCTCCCGGAGGAAGCCGAGGTGTTGGCACGCTACTACGCGGTACGGCAGGCAGGGAACATGCCGGAAACGGGGCGCACTGTGCTGCACATCGCCACGACGCCCGCCGCGATTGCCGCGCAACTCAATCTTCCCCTGGAGATGGTGGAAGAGCGTATTACACAGGGACGACATAAACTGTTGGCGGTACGCCGCAAGCGGCGCGCTCCACAGATCGACACCAATAAATTCGCGAATTGGAATGCATTGATGGTCTCGGGATGCCTGCAGGCCGGCAGCCTGCTCGGTCGGGAAGATGCCATTCATTTCGCGCTGCGCACGGTGACGACGCTGCTGCATGACGCCTACGAGCCCGACCACGGTATGTACCATAATTTTCATACCGCCCACGGGGCCTGCCTGCCGGGGTTCTTCGAGGATCAGGCGGCGATGGCGGTGGCGCTGCTCGATGCGTTCGCGGTGAGCGGTGAGCAGGAACACCTGGCGACGGCGCGCCACCTGCTCGATCTGTGCCTGGCGCAATATTGGGACGAGGAGCACGGCGCATTCTTCGACGTCGCGCGCGACCAGCATGACGTCGCATCGGTGCCGTATTTGCAGCACGCGCGGAAGGTCATCGAAGATATGCCGACCCCGGCGCCCAATGCGCTGGCCGCGTTGGCGCTCGACCGGATGGCCTTACTGACCGGCGAGGAGCGGTATCGCACGGCGGCACGGCGCACGCTGGAGGCGTTCGCGGGGCATGCGCCCGCAGCGGGTCCGTTCGCGGCCTATTACGGACTGGCGCTATCTGCCCATCTGCATCATCCGCTGCACGTGGTGATTGTCGGGCGCGCGGACAACGCGCACACGCAGGCATTACGGCAGACCGCCTTGAGCGTGTATCGGCCCGGAAAACTGGTCTCCGTTTTCCCGCCGGACGCGCCACTGCTACCCTACCCGGCCGATGCGCACGGGCGACCCATCGCCTATGTATGCGCCGGTGAACAGTGTGCAGAGCCGACGCTGGAGGAAGAGCGATTGCGCGAAATGCTGGAGACATTCGGACGATGAGGGGCACTGCAGCCATAGAGCGAATATAGCGCTGGTAACGGGTGACATGACGTGTCATCGCCGTCGGAGTGGGGTATCTATACAGGTAACTCGCGGTGGAATGTCGCTCATCTTCCCGCTATGCGGAAGGGGGCGAGAGAAGGCGCGGAGAAATATACCAGCTCGAAAGGTGACCTGCCGTGTCGTGGTTTCTTGATAGTTCGGTAGGGCCAGCCACCCTCTACTCTAGTTTTCAGGCGCTGTTGCCGTCGGGATTTTGGGGTATCTGGTTGGCACGGCTTATTGTGTCGGCGTTGATTCTGCTGGCAGCCCGGATGCTGGTACGGGCATTCCGACGCCTGTTGGCGCACGGAGTGAGCGCCGCCGTAGCGCGCACAGGACGTGGCCAGCGCCGCCTCAATACCCTGCAAGGACTGCTCTCCTCCACATTTTCGTACGCGATCTACTTCGTGGCGTGCCTGCTCGCCCTTTTCGCGCTGGGTGTCCCACCGGGAACATTGGCCCCGTTGCTCGGTTTTGCCTCCGTGTTGGGGTTGGCCGTCGGCTTTGGCGCGCAACGCCTGGTGCGTGACGTCATCACCGGACTGTTTATTCTCGGTGAGGGGCAGTTCGACGTGGGCGATTGGGTAACCATCGGCAGCGTGACCGGACGGGTCGAAGATATCGGGCTGCGCATTACGCGCTTGCGCGACGATCAGGGGCGTGCCTATATCATCGCCAACGGTGATGTGACGCATGTGTTCAACGCGTCGGATGGGGCCATCCGGCTACCGATCGAATTGACATTGCAGCGCACAACCCCGCTCGACGAAGGGCTCGCACTGCTGCGCGCGACGGCGGAGGAAACGCTGCGCACGTTCACGGTCACCGCGACCTCGCCCGAAATGGAACCGGCGGTTATGGTTATCGGCATGGACGCGGCGAAAGTGAGTGTGCGGTTAGTGCTCTGGGTACCGGTGGGTGATCGCGACGCGATCGAGGATGCGTTGCGTCGTCGCCTGCTGTTGGTGATCGCGGAGAAGCCGAACGAGTTTGCCCTGGCATAGCATCGCCTTGGTGAGAGAACGATGGCATCTATGGAATAACCAAGGGCACGCATGGTGAGGACGGCGTGCACGGGAGAGGAGCGCTAGGCGTGGCTGATGTGCCCGTGGAGATTTGGCAGATCGCGCGGGATGAAGATCAGCGCGACATGGTGCTCTTGCGTGACGCGCAGGGGCGCGTACTGCCCATTGTGATCGGTGTCTGTGAGGCGGCGGCGATTTGGGTGGTGCTCTCCCCCACACTGGCCAAGCCCTATGTGCGCCGGCCATGGACGCATGACCTGATGCTCGCGCTGTTGGAGCGTTTTGGCGCACGTCTGGACCATGTGGTGATCGACGGGTACACCGATGGGGTGTTCTACGCGACGTTGCACCTCCTCTTGCATGGCGAAGAGCTGCTGATCGATGCGCGACCGAGCGATGCGATTGCGCTCTTGTTGCGTGCGGACGTCCCGCTGCTGGTGCATGACGAAGTCCTGCAGGAAGCAGGGCTTCTGCCGAATGAGACAGAGGATGACGGGCCGGATTTCGATGAAGGCTTGCGCTGACGCCGCGTTGCTTTTGTGCTTGCTCGTGCCATGACCGGTTGGGCCGGTATTTTTGAGGTAGTGACGATGTCTGTGGCGATTATTGGTGGAACCGGCGTATATGCATTAGGGGATGAGGCCCGCCCGGAGCATGTCGCGACCCCGTATGGGGACGCGGCAATCTTCCGGCTGTCGATCGCCGGGCAGGAGGTCGTGTTTCTGCCGCGCCATGGCACGGCGCATGCCACGCCGCCGCACCGGGTGAACTACCGGGCGAATATCTGGGCGCTGCACGCCCTCGGCGTGCGTGACGTGCTGGCGACGCAAGCCGTGGGCAGCATGCACCAGTTAATGGCGCCGGGGCATTTTGTGGCGCTCACCCAGTTTATCGACTGGACGAAGGGACGGCCGTCGACATTTTTCGACGGCGAAGATGGCGTGGTGCTCCACGTGGATGTGACCCACCCCTACTGCCCGCGCTTGAACGCCCGCTTGCTGCGCGCCGGTGAATTTTTGGGGCCCGCGCTGCACGGGGCGGGGGTGTACGCTTGTACGGAAGGGCCGCGCTTCGAGACGGCGGCCGAGGTGCGCGCGCTGCGCCAACTGGGTGCGGACGTGGTGGGGATGACCAGCGTGCCGGAGGCGGTGCTGGCGCGGGAGGCGGGCCTCTGCTACGCCGCCGTGTGCATCGTGTGTAACTGGGGGGCGGGTATGACCGATTTCCCCCTGACGCATGAGGAAGTCTTGGGTATCATGGCCGAACAGACGGCTAACTTGCGAGAACTCATTCATCAATTTATTCTCGCGCAGTCCAGTGTTGGATGCTCGTGTGAATCCTTAGGGTTTGCACGGTATCTGCCGCAGGGAACGGGCGCATTGCAGGATGTGTAATAGTGAAACGTTGGTATCAGCAATTTGGGGTGAGCGCGTTATTTTTGCTCTCCATCGTCTTGATCACCATGGTGCTCAGGTTCAGTCAGCAGCAGAATCCTATTCTGTTGTCGTCACTCCATAATATTTATTACGTACCGATTTTGGTGGCTGCCGTATTTTTTGGCGACGCCATGTGCGTGACCATCGCGCTCTGCGCCGCCGTCGGCTCGTGTATTGCCGATTATGGGTGCCAATGGCCAACGAGCGCCGCCTGGTGGAGCGTCGGTATTCGTGGGGCGTTCTTCCTGACATTGGGCTACCTGTCGTCGCACATCTCCTCCCGCATTCAGTCCAATTCGCGCGGGTGGCAATCGTTGCTGGAGATTTCTCGCGCCATCAACTCCTCGCTCGACCTGGATGAAGTGCTGCAGGTTATCACCAAGCAGTCCGTGGAGTTGACGAGCGCCGATGCCTGCGCCATCCGCTTATTGAGTGATGATGGTGAAGAACTGCTCTACGCGAAGAGCTGGGGATTGAGCGACCGGTACATGACGAAAGGGCCGTTGCGCATTTCGGAGAGCGCGTTCGTGCGTCGTGCCCTGGAGACGGGGGAAATCGTCACGCGCGACGTGCGGAAAACCGATGATTTGCAATACCGTGAGGAAACGCTGGCGGAAGGTATTGTGATCATCATGAGCGTGCCGCTGCGCACCGGTGATCGGGTTATCGGCCTGCTCAATTTGTATCGCAAACGGTTTGCCGGATTCGCGCCCCGTGACCGGCGCGTGGCGCGGGCTTTCGCCGAGCAAGCGGCGATTGCCATTCAGAACGCGCGCCTGTACGCCTCCATTCGAAAGAACTATCTGGATACCGTGCGCGCGCTGTCACGGGCGATTGAAGCCAATGATCCCATGACGTTAGGGCATTCGGAACGGGTCGCCGCGCATGCGGTGAGTATGGCGCGCGCCCTCGGCTTGTCGGCGCAGGATGTACAGACCATCGAGTTCGGCTCCTTGCTGCACGACCTGGGAAAGATCAGCCTGGATGAGCAGACATTGATAAAAACCGGCGCGTTGTCCGTGGATGAACGCGTCATGCTGGAAATGCACCCAATGATCGGCAAGAGCATTCTCGAACCGGTGGAGTTCTTGCGTCCCGCGATCCCCATCCTTATGTACCACCACGAGCGCTGGGACGGGCAAGGGTATCCGGAACGACTGGCCGGGGAGCAAATTCCGTTGCTGGCGCGTATCGTGGCGGTGGCCAACGGACTGGATCACCAGATGAACCACGTGTCGCCATTCCCGATGACGATGGCAGCTGCGCTTGAGGTGATGCGGCAGGAAGCCGGGTCCAAATACGATCCGGCGCTGGTCACGGTGCTCGCTTCCGCGATAGAACAGCATGCTGCCGTGCAGTTGGCCGTGCATGAAGAGGTGCTTGATCCCGCGCTGCAGATCGCGGAACTGGGGCGCAAAGAAGGGTAAGGGCTCAGCAAAAAATAAGTGTCAATTTTGACTTGTTCCCTTCGAGAGCCTCTGGGTCTACGACGCTTGGCCGTGCTCTGCGTTGAGCGTTCTTCAAATATGACCTCATATGTGCGCAAACGCTCGCCTTGATCACGACCAAGCGCCCGGCGTCAAAATTGGACACTTATTTTTTGCTGAGCCCTAATGCATACGCGTGGCCCGTCTGGATTATCCGGACGGGCCACGCCTATCTGTGCAGACGTTGCAGTTTCACGCGCTCGGTGTTGGCGTGCTGGCGGCGGGGGCAGCGGGAGCGGCGGGCGTCGCGGCCTTGACCTCAGTCTTTGTCTCCGCTTTTTCCGCCGCGCTTTCGGCGAGCTGGTCGCTCTTTGACGCGTAATCCTTAATATGCCAACCGCTGCCTTTGAAGATAATCCCCGCGACGTGAAAAACCTTCTTTACCGCGCCCTGGCACTCCGGGCAGGCGAGCTCCGGTACTTCGTTGGCGCCATGGCGTACATCGAAATGGTGGTCGCAGCGTAGGCACGCATATTCATAAAGTGGCATGAACGAACATCCTCCAAGACACCACTGCCGTGTCACAACGACGGCGAGTATCGCTAACAGTATAGTGTATCCCTCCTCGACCTGCAAGCGACGTTACGGGGCGCATGCTGCCTACCATGGCGTGATTCCCTCGGTATCCGTTGACACGGCCAAGAGCGCCATGCTAGGATACATGGCACGTGCGCGCGAGTGTGCGCGTCACAATTCGCCGTCATGGAGAAGGTTGTGAAGAGTTCGTATCGAGTCGCGGTTGTTGGCATCGGTGGCGTGGGTTCCGAAATGATCCGGGTGCTGACACAGCGTAATTTCCCCTGTGCGTCCTTACAAGTGTTCGCGCGTAGCGCACGCCCCGAAGTGGTCGATGGTGTCACCTACCAGGTAGAGCAGGTTACGGAAGAGGCATTCGACCAGATCGACGTGGCGCTCTTCGCTGGTGGCGAGAAGGCTGACGACCATTACGGTTTGCGCGCCTTGAACCGGCGCAAGCAAGTGTCCGGGCTCTCCGACCTGGTGGTCATCGACAATGGGAACGCCTTCCGCATGTATCCCAACGTCCCACTGGTCGTTCCCGAAGTCAACGCCGAGGCCATGCGCGGCCATCAGGGCATCATCGCCAACCCCAACTGCTCGACCATTCAGATGGTCGTCGCGCTGAAACCACTCCATGATTACGCCCGCATCAAGCGTGTGGTCGTGTCCACCTATCAGGCCGTCTCCGGCAAAAGCCCGCAGGCGCGCGCTGAACTGCTGAAGCAGACGAAGGACGTGGCCGCGGGGCGCGCCCCGGAAGTGGACCCGAGCATTTTCCCCTATCAAATTTACGGCAACTGCCTGCCGCACATCGATGTCTTCCTCCCAGATGGGTATACCAAAGAAGAGTTGAAGATGATCCAGGAAACTAAGAAGATTCTGGATGATGAGACGATACAGGTGACGGCGACCACGGTGCGGGTGCCGGTGGACAACGCCCATGCCGAATCAGTGAATATTGAATTTCACGCGCCGATCTCGGTGGAGAAGGCGCGCGAGTTGCTCGCCTCCGCTCCGGGCATCGTGCTGGTGGATGATCCGGCGAACAATCGCTATCCCGTGCAATCCGCCGCGTCCGGCGCCGATCCGGTGTTCGTGGGGCGTTTGCGGCAGGACCGCTCGGTGGCATTCGGCCTGAACCTGTGGGTGGTTGCCGATAATTTACGCAAGGGCGCTGCGCTGAACGCGGTGCAAATTGCCGAGAAGCTGCGCGAAATGGGCCTGCTGTAGCCCGTCGGAAGCATTCCGCAAAGAAAGAGATTGATCATGCGCGTCGTTGTGCAAAAGTTCGGTGGCAAATGTGTCGAGCCGGGCGGTAACGAGATGGTCACCGCTGAGCGTATCATGGAAACCCGCGATATGGGCCACTACCCGGTGGTGGTGGTCTCGGCCATGGGGCGGGAGATGCGTGACTGGAACGAGGAGATCGAGGAACTCGTGCGCAAACCGGAAGGGGCGCGCAAGCTGGCGCTGGCGCACTTCTACTCCACGGCGGAACTGGTACGGCTGGTGCGGGAGATCGATCCGATCATTGAGCCGCGCGAGCTCGATATGCTCATGTCCTGCGGTGAAATCATCTCCACCGTCCGCCTCGCGCATCTGCTCAAATCCAAAGGCTATTCCACCATCGCCCTCACCGGCGGTCAGGTGGGGCTCTTCACCGATGGCTTCTTTGGCCACGCCCGCGTCATTCAGACCGAGGTCGATCAGTTGTTGGCCTGCCTCGATCGTCCCACCATCCCGCTGGTGGCCGGCTTCCAGGGCATCTCCCACGCCGACCACGCCATCACCACGCTGGGTGAGGGCGGCAGCGACTATACGGCGATCTGTCTGGCCTATGCGTTGAAGAGCGCCGCACGGTCGCCGCTACAAGAGCCGATCGAACTGGGGCCGGTGGAAATCTATAAAGAAGTTGACGGCGTAATGACCGCGAATCCGGCGAACTTCTCCGCGGACGCCCGCAAACGTGGCGACGGGCCGCGCATGATTCGCCATCTGACGTTTGATGAGTTGTGCGCGATGTCGCAGTACGGCGCGGACGTCATCCAAGCGGAGTCTGCCCGTATGGCCCGCCGCTATGACCTGGCCGTGGCCGTGCGCAATTTCCGCAACCCCAAGGACCCGGGCACGATCATCGCCTCGCACCAGACGGACGACACCTCGCGCTTCGTCACGGGCGTGGCCGACATGCCGAGTTTGGCGGTCTTTACGGCGAAAGACAGCACCGAGCGTATGAACCGCCGTATCGGCGAATTGTTGGCGCAGGCCCGCCTGAATTATCAGGTGGTGCCGGTACGCGACGGCTCCTGGAAGTTTGGGGTGAAACGCGAAAAATATCGCAGCGTATCCGAAGTGGTGGCCACGCTGTTGAAGTCGCGCGGCATGCAGCCGACCTTCGAGGAAGGTCAGTGGGCGCTGGTGACGATAGTGGGCGACGGCTTGCGCGGTCGCGTGGCCGAAGTGGCCCCGCGCGTGAAGAACCTGCTGCACGGCGAGGGTATCCCCGTCGAAGGGGAAATTTGCGATGCCTTGAGCTATTCGGTGCTGGTGAAGGAAACCCAGCGCAAAGAAGCGATCATCGCCCTGCATGACGCCTTTATCACATCGGCGGCAGGCGCCACGACGATTTAACAAAGCATTATATGTATCATGCGAAGAATACGCGGAAGGCCGGTAACGGTCCGCCGCGTTTCGCATAGGAGATAGCAACGATGGCGAGAACGATTTTTACCGGTGTCCATGTTCCGATAGTGACGCCCTTTGCCGCCGATGGCGGGCTCGATACGGCAGGCCTGAAGCGCCTCATCGATTGGCTCATTGCCGAGGGCGCATCAGGGCTGGTGCCCTGCGGCACCACGGGCGAATCGGCGACACTGACGCACGAGGAGCATCACCGCGTCATTGCGCTGACGGTGGAGTACACCGCCGGGCGCGTGCCGGTCATCGCCGGCACGGGGTCGAACAGCACCGCCGAGGCAGTGAAGCTCACCGTCGCGGCGGATGAGGCGGGCGTCGACGGCATGCTGGTCATCGCCCCCTATTACAATCGTCCGGGCCAGCGCGGCATCATCGAGCATTTCAAAGCGGTGGCCGCCGCTACCACCAAGCCCATCGTGATGTACAACATTCCCAAGCGCACGGGCGTGAACATGGAAGCGGACACCACCATCGCCCTGTCGAAGGTGGATAATATTACCGGCATCAAGGAAGCGAGCGGCGACCTGAATCTGGTCATGGAGATCATTCAAGGCACCAGCGACTTCAGCGTGCTCACCGGTGACGATAACCTCCTCTTCCCCTTCGCCATGCTCGGCGGCCATGGCGGCATCTGCGCCAGCGCGCACTTCCTGCCGGGCCAGTGGCTGCGCATCGTCGAACTGGTCAACGCAAACAAGGTGGCGGAGGCGCGTGCGTTGCATTATCGGCTGCTGCCATTAGCGAAAGTCCTCTTCTGCGAGCCGAACCCGACCCCGCTGAAAGCCGCGCTCAATCTGGTGGGCGTGACCGTCGGCGAGCCGCGTCTGCCCATCCTGCCCGCCTCCGACGCCTGCACGGCCCGGCTGCGCACGGTACTCGGCGAGCTCGGACTGCTGTAACTTCCATTATGCGAAAACAAGAAGGGCCCGCGTCCTGCATGGGATGCGGGTTTTTCTGTTGCGATACGCATTGTGTCATGTCTTGCAGCCTGTCCCATGGTGTGAACAAACGTTTAGCGTCTAGCAGCCTGTTGCCACGCCGTGCCTTTTCTTGGTGCCCGTAGCGCGCGCCCGCTGTGGCGCGCCTGTCTTGCCTGCTGATCCGTGTCCGCGAGAGCGTTTGAGCGTTCCCAACTTGGCACCCGGTGCCCTTTCGCCGCACGGATACGGTGGCACGGCAGGCGCGCCACAGCGGGCGCGCGCTACAGACGCTCAATCTGCAACAAGGCAGAGTGCACGACAACACACAATCCGTATATACCAGCTCTTTGGTATGGGATGGGCCAAGGGTGACCGTGCCTCTTGCCGAAGGACTGCTCAGGAGGCCGCATGATGACACCACCTGAGCCGTTGCGCGCACGCGCCGAAGCACTGGAGCACTTGGCAGCACAGATACGTGTTTGCCCCCGCTGCGATTTGGCGTTAAGCCGCACGCACGCCGTACCGGGGGAGGGCAACCCGAATGCCAAGATTATGTTCGTCGGCGAGGCGCCCGGCGCGACGGAGGATAAGACAGGTCGCCCATTCGTCGGCCCATCCGGGCGCTTTCTCGATGCCATGCTGGCGGATATTGGGCTGCAACGGACGGATATCTTTATCGGCAATATCAACCGCTGCCGTCCGCCGAATAACCGCGACCCCAATCCGGCGGAAATCGCCGCGTGCCACCCCTGGATGGCGGCGCAACTCGCGATTATCCAGCCTCATGTGGTCTGTACATTGGGGCGTTTCGCCATGAACACGCTCATCGATCCGAAAATACAGATCAGCAAAGTGCACGGCATGCCTTTCGAACGTGAAGGCATCCTCTATATTCCCCTCTTTCATCCCGCCGCCGCCCTGCATCGCGAATCGTTGCGCGAAACGCTCATCGCCGATATGCGCGCCCTGCGCGATTTGCTGGTGGCACGCGGGCTCTGGATAGGGTAACGCAGGACTTCACGCCTGCCCGGCGAAAAGACGTGGCATGGGTGAGGTATTTCAGCACGAGTCTGCGCATTTGTTGAGCATCGGCCATCTCCTGCCGGATGCGTCCTGGCAGATGGCCACGCACAGCCATGCGCATTGGGAATTTATCTATTTCCTGCATGGGTGCGGCCGCGTGGAATTGCCCCACGCCAAGCTGCATCCGCAACAATATTATCTCATGGTCTATCCGCCGGGCTTGCCGCATGCGGAAGTCGCCGATCCCATTGAGCCGGAGGAGACGGTCTTTATCTCAATCGATGTCGAAGGGATACCGCCGCACGGGGCGCACCTGCTGCTGCCTGACCAATACGGCGAAATGCGCTGGATCGCCGAGCATCTCCTCGCGGAAACCATGCGCCGGGGCATTAGCCCGCTGGCGGAGACCTATACGCGCACCTTTCTCTGCCTGGTGGAGCGCGCCTGGGAAGACAGCGTGCCGGTCGCGCACGACCTTGCCGATCTGGCGGTGCAGTTCCTGCACGCGCACTATGCCGAGCATCTCACGTTGGCTACGCTGGCGCAGGAGGCACGGGTGAGCGAGAGTCATCTGGTACACCGCTTCCGCGCCCGGGTGGGCATGAGCCCCATGCGTTATCTGCTGGCGCTGCGCATGGACGCCGCGCAAGGCCTGCTGCTGACTACGGACTTGCCTGTGCAGGACATTGCCGCGCAGGTCGGATTCCCTGACCCCTTTTACTTCACCCGCCTCTTTAAGCGGCACACCGGTCACGCGCCCAGCGCCTTCCGGCAGCAGAAAAGGAAAGCAGAATCCTCCAGGTTGGCGACAACCGACTCCATGGTATAAGCGGTCTACACGGCGTATGCTTCCGGTACTGATCTTTCGCCCGTGAAAGGACATACGTCGATGACACAAGCCTTGCCGCACGCCGTGCGCTTTACCAAACAAGTGATTGACCCCGCGTTCGTTTCCGAGGGAATCGCCGTGGCGGATATTAACCAGAATGGCATCCTGGACATTATTGCCGGTGATTGCTGGTACGAAGGGCCGCACTGGACGCCGCATAACTTCCGCACCGTGGGCATTGTCTGGGAAGCGTACCGCGATGAAACGTACAACTGGGCGCTCGACCTCACCGGTAATGGCTACCCCGACCTGGTGACCGTCGCCATGCATCTCTCGCCCATCTATTGGTACGAGAACCCCGGCCCAACCTGCGCTGACGGCACGCCATGGAAGAAGCACCTGATCGCCGAAGGGGGCGTCTACGAGTCGGTGGCGTTTGCCGATATTAACGGCGACGGACGCCCGGAGTTGATTGCCACACCCGTGAACGGGCAAGAAGCGCTCGCCTGGTTTGAGCCGGCGGAGGATCTCGACGCGCCATGGATTCGCCATGACATCAGCCCCATCGGCGGCGGCTGGCACGGCATCGGCGCGGCCGATATCACGGGCAACGGGCGGCTGGATATTCTGGCGACGCCCGGCTGGTTTGAAGCGCCGGAAGACCCCCGGCAGCCGAACTGGATCTTCCACCGCTGGCAACTGGGCGAGGTGACGCCGTTCCAGATCGTCCCTGTCGATTTCACCGGCAACGGGCTGCTCGACCTGCTCACCGCCTCGCCGCATAACTACGGCATCTGGTGGTGGGAGCAGTTGCGTGACGCGAACGGGACCATCACCTGGCGCAAGCACACCATCGACGACAGCTTCTCGCAAAGCCACGCCGTCGCCCTCGTCGATCTGACCGGTAATGGCCTGCTCGATATTGTCACCGGCAAACGCTGGCAGGCGCACGGCGAGGACGGCGATCCCGGCTCGCGCGAACCGGCGGTACTCGTCTGGTATGAGCAGTTGCGCGACGAGATGGGCACGCACTTCCTGCGCCATGTCATCGATATGGACTCCGGCGTCGGCCTGCAAGTGCTGGCGCAGGATATCAACAACGACGGCCGCATCGAGATCATCGCGTCCAATAAAAAGGGCGTCAATCTCTTTATGGGCGCAGCAAAAAATTAGTGTCCAATTTTGACGCCGGGCGCTTGGTCGTGATCAAGGCGAGTGTTCGCGCACATATGAGATCATATTTGAAGGACGCTCAACACAGAGCACGGCCAAGCGAACAAGTCAAAATGGACACTTATTTTTTGCTGCGCCCTATGCCCAGATGAGAGGGGGAACGAGATGCTGAAAATTGCCATGATTGGAGCGGGAAGCATCGTCTTCTGCAAGACGCTCTTGAATGACATGCTGGCCACGCCGGCGCTGCAAGGCGCCACCTATGCGCTCATGAGCCCGACGGAAACCAAGCTGCGGCGCGTGGAAGCATTCGCCAAGCGCATGGTGGAGGAGAACGGCCTGCCCGCGCAGGTGTACGCCACCACGGACCGGCGCGACGCGCTCCGTGATGCCGATTACGTGATCTGCATGATTCAGGTCGGCGGCGTGGAGGCATTTAAATACGATTACGAAATCCCGCTGCAGTATGGCGTGGACCAGTGCATCGGCGATTCGCTGGGGCCGGGCGGCGTGTTGCGTGGCCTGCGCAGTATCCCGGTGCTGGCGGAACTGGTACGGGACATGGCGGAGCTTGCCAAGCCGGGGGCCATTCTTCTCAACTACACCAACCCCATGGCGGCCTGCTGCTATGCGCTCGGCCAGGTGTCGGACGTGCCGTATATCGGGCTCTGCCACGGCGTGCAAACCACGCTTGACCTCATCTCCGGCTATATCGGCGTGCCGAAAGCGGAGATTGACTACCTGTGCGCCGGCATCAATCATATGGCCTGGTTCCTCAAGCTGGAGAACCAGGGGCAGGACCTGTACCCGCGCTTCAAGGCGCTGTGCGAGCAGCCGGAATACTACATCAACGAGAAGGTGCGCTGCGAAGTGATGCGCCATTTCGGCTACTTCATGACGGAAAGCACCGGTCATCTCTCCGAGTATTTGCCCTGGTTCCGCAGTAGCGAACGCGCGCTGAACCTGTACTGCGACCAACCGGCTTTCGGCGGTGAGTCCGGCGCTTACTATCATTGGAGCGCGGCCGTCGCGGAGAAATATGCCGCCGTCGATGTCTTGCAATTTGAGACGTCCGTGCTGCAACCGCGCAGCGCCGAGTATTGCTCCTATATTCTGGAAGCCAAAGAGACGGGCAAACCGTTCCGTCTGCAGGGCAATATTCGCAATGACGGCTACATCGATAACCTGCCGTACGGCTGCTGTGTGGAGGTGCCGGTCTATGTCGACCGCGAAGGCTTGCACCCGCTGCGCATCGGCAAGCTCCCCGCGCAGTGCGCGGCGCTGAACCAGAGCAATGTGTCGGTGCAGGCGCTGGCCGTAGAGGCCGGGCTGACCGGCGACCCGGAGCTGGCAATGCAGGCCATCGCCCTGGACCCGCTAACCTCCGCGTGTTGCACGCTGGCAGAGATTCGGGAAATGACCGCCGCCCTGCTGGCCGCGGAAGCATGCTGGCTGCCGCAATTCGCGGGAAAGACGTTGCGCGCCACCCCGGCCATCAGCATTCCCGCCGACGTCGTGCCGGTCGAGGTACCGCTTGATCCCGCGCTGGCCATTGGCAAGCGCTTTGGCACACTGATGACGCAGGGAGCATCCGCGACCACGGTTTCGTAATACCATTTGTGTCGGTAACGCCCAATAATCCCATCGTCCAGCATCGGGCGGAGGGGCAGAGCCGTTCCGAATAGTCACTGAAGGAGTAGCATTATGTCCAAAATCAAAGTCGGTTTTGTCGGCGTCGGCAATATGGGCCAGAACGCGCATTTGAAAAACTATGCCGCCTTGCCGGAGTGCGAAGTCGTCGCGCTGGCGGAAGTGCGCGAGGGGTTGGGGCACAAGGTCGCCGCGCGTTATGGCATCCCCCATGTGTATCGTGACCACAAAGAGATGTTGGCGAACGAGCACCTCGACGCCATTGTGGCGGCACAGCCCTTCAGCCGTCACGGGTCATTGCTGCCGGAGTTGCTGGCAGCGGGAGTGCCCCTTTTTACCGAGAAGCCGCTGGCCGCCGCCGTCGAACAAGGTGAGAAGATTCTTGCGGCGTTGAGCGAGAGCGGCACCTGGCACATGCTGGGCTACCACAAACGCAGTGACCCGGCGACCATGTACGCCAAAGCGGAGATCGACCGCCTGCGCGCCAGTGGCGAATTGGGCGCATTGCGGTATGTACGCCTGCTCATGCCCGCCGGCGATTGGGTTGCGGGAGGCTTCACGGATCTGATCACCAGTGATGAGGCATGCCCGCCCTTGGCGAGTGACCCACCGGCGAGCGACATGGATGAAGAGACGAATAAGCAGTATGGCGCGTTCGTTAACTATTACATCCACCAGGTGAACCTGCTGCGCCACCTGCTCGGCGAAGCGTACCACGTAACCTATGCCGACCCCTCCGGCGTCATGCTCGCCGTACAGGGCGTGAGCGGCGCTGCGGGCGTGATCGAGATGTCGCCCTATGAAACGAGCGTCGATTGGCAGGAGTCCGCGCTGGTCGCCTTCGAACACGGGTACGTGAAACTGCAGTTGCCCGCGCCGCTAGCGAGCTTCCGCCCCGGCCGCGTGGAAATCTATCGCGACCCGGGGAAAGGCGTCACGCCGCAGACTGAGATACCGACCTTGCCCTGGGTGCACGCCATGCGCCAGCAGGCCATCAACTTCCTGCGCGCCGTTAAAGGGGAAATGCCCCCGATGTGCGAAGCGAAGGAAGCGTTGGAAGACCTGAAAGTCGCCCGCGAATATGTTCGCCTGTGGAAAGGGCGATAGCCTACTCGGAATGCTCACCTCTCCGGTGTCGTGCTTGCGGACGCGGGGAGGTGACAGTTCCGGGAGTCAGAGGGATGCCCGCGTGCATGGGTGCACAAGGGAAGAGAACCAGCGACTATTTGCACAGGCGGTGGGGCTACAGCACAGTTTGGAAGGGTTCGAGCGCAGCGAGTCCCGCCGTCCCCAACCCTCGGGAGAGCGGGAC
>DASXVL010000272.1:0-6925 GCA_036504255.1 Armatimonadota bacterium
CGCCCCAGTAACTCGCCGGCCGGTAGCGCCAGGTGTTACAGATAGATGAGACCATGAGATCGCCGTGCACGCCTTCGTCGAGCTTACAGCGGCGCCCATATTCCGATACATCGCTCTCCTGGAACATATTGAATCCGACCAGCTCCATGCCATGCTGCTTGATCAGCGGCAGCCATTCATCCGCCAGCACGTACAAGATGCGCTCCGGCGGTACGACGCGCCCGGCAAACCAACATTGACCGCCGGGGAGCAGGCCAATCCAACTCTCGTTGATCAGGTCTTCCGTCATGAGGGGCATACTCTGGAACCCCCACTGCTGCTGAAAGCCCCGCAGCACGTGGTCTTTAGTGGCCTTCCAGAGGTCGCGCGCACGCAAGGTATCCTGCACCGGGGCGAAGAGTATCTGCTTGGCGCAGGTGCGCGTTTGCGTCGCATAGGGCACGTGGTGCTCATCGATGATGAACATCACGGTTTCGTCCGCATTCTTCTGCTGCAAGCTGCGCACGTATTCGCCGCGCTCCCACATGCCGATGAGCACGCCGGCTGCAGAGTATTGATAGTCGAAACACTGGATGGTGCCATGACGGGCGTTCATTTGCATGGAGTGATTGAAGAGTCCGGCTTCTCCGCTGCTCGGCGCGCCGATCGATTTCAAGACACTGGTCGTATACAGCGAGTCGCGCGTCCCGGTATAGGCGGGCGGCACGCACTGGCCCTGATGCAGGTAGGTGACACCTTCCACACTCCCGCCCAGTTCGAAGGTACTGCTGAAGACCATCCGGTAGATGCTGCGTGAGGCGCTGGAGAATTCGACGGCATACGAGAATCCGGTAAAGCTTTCACCATCAATGGTGAGTTGGCTTGGGGTGAGAATCCAGGTCAACTGGTCAACAATCGGCTGACCGAGTTGCGTGGACGGCATCAGTAGATCAGATTCATAATCATCGCAAATATCGCTTTGCAGTTCTTGTTGGCCGTGCGCCGACACGTGCAGGCGCACTTCCTCATCTTGCTGCTCGATGTCATCCAGCGTATAGCGGGTATAGCGTACGCCGAGTGGCGTCGAAAGATCGACGCGCAGGGGTACCTGACCACTGCGAATGGTGACGCCCGCCACACGAATTTCTCCGAAGCCGAGGAATTGGTCATCCTGCAGCAGCAGATCGAGTTCTACCTGATTCGGCAGGCAAACCGTTTTACCGAGCACCTTCATATGTAACCTCATATTGCTGATGATAACTTGTTTATATACCCACGCAGACTATACGTGTTGAATGCTGACGTCGCCGCCTCCGTACGTCTTAACGGAGAATTTTACCGAGGAGTGCCCGATGCGGATGGTATGCTGCCCATGTGCGGCGCGATATTCCACCGGAACCGTCTCGTCATTCACCGGCACATCGAATCGGCTGACGCCATCTCCGGCGAAGAGGGAGACGTATAGCGTGATTTCGGTGGTTGGGATCTCATCGACATAGTTCATCGCCGGCCCCATGGGGACGATACCGCCTTCGCGCAGGTAGAGCGGGAGGGTGCGGATATCCGGTTCGATCCAGCGCCAACTGCCACCCATGATGCGCTCGCCCGTCCACCAATCGGTCCAGACGCCTTCCGGCAGGTAGAGACGGCGGCGTGATTCCGCGGTGAGGACCGGTGCCACCAGCAGGCTGTCGCCGAACAGGTATTCATCGCCGATATTCCAGACCGTCGGATCATCCTGGTATTCGATTACCAACGCCCGCAACATGGGGAGGGACGTGACAACACTCGCCAACGCGGAACCATAAATGTAGGGGAGTAAACGGTAACGCAAGCGCAGGTAGTCGCGGCAAATATCCCGCGTGGCCGGGTCATATTTATAGGGCTCGCGCGAATCGCCGGCGCCATGGCTGCGGCTATGCGAGTTGAAGACGCCGAACTGGTACCAGCGGATGAGCATATCTCCATCCGCTTGATCGACAAATCCCCCGATGTCATGGCTCCAGAATTGAAAGCCGGACAGGCCGAAGGAGAGGCCGGATTCCAATTGCGGTTCCAGGTTCTCCCAGTTGGTGCTGATATCGCCGCCCCAATGGATGGGGTAGCGCTGGCTACCGGCCCAGGCGGAACGCGCCCACACCACGCCCCCGCCGGTCTCTTCTTGCGTCACCTCAAACACGGCCTTGTTGTAGAGCAGGGGATAGAGGTTATGCGCGCGTGAGCCAGGGGTGCCGTCGGCATAGATCCCATCGACCGGCGCGTATTCGCCGAAGTCGGTCTTGATCACTTTCGCGCCGAGGCGGAAGAGCTTGCGGAACCAATCCTGATGCACGCGCACGGCCTCGGGGTTGGTGTAATCGACGACCCCGACGATCCCTGTGAACCCGGGCGTGAAGCAGATGCCATTGTCATAGATCGCCCCCTCGGGAGTTTTGACAAAGCCATCCACCGCTTTCAATTCCTCAAAGAGGGCACAGCCTTCCGGGATATAGGGAAGCTGCCAGAGCGAGATTTTGAAGCCCATGGCGTCCATCTCGCGGAAGAAGGCGGCCGGGTCGGGGAAGTCGACCGGGTCGAACTGCAGATCGCAGTACCAGTCGGCCTTGAACCAGTCGGTATCCAGATGGATGACATCGGCTGGGATGTCATGTTCGCGCAAGCCGCGAGCCACCGCGAGTGCTTCCTCCGCGGAATGATAGGTGAATTTGCTTTGCCAGTAGCCAAAGGTCCATTTCGGAGGAACTACGCCCTTGCCGGTGAGATCGGTATACTGCGAGAGTACGTCTTTGATCGAGCCGGCGATGACATAATAATCAAGGAAATCATCGATCAGCGCCACCTGCACATCGGTCGCGGCCATACTGCCCAGCCAGAATGTCATCAAACTCGACTGGTTAAAGTAGACGCCGTAGCCCTTATTGCTCACGTAGAACGGGATATTCTTGTAGGCGCGTGGGGAGATGGTACCGAGCGCATCGCACATATCGAGATCGACACGCTGCCCCACCTTATTCAGTTTCGTGAAGCGCTCGCCAAGCCCATAGATGCACTCATCAGGGGCGAGGGCGAAATTTTCGGTGGCAAAGCAGGTGCCATCGTCCCGCGAGCGACTGATCCCGGTATTGTAGGCGTCCCACATGCAAAAATAGTTCTTTTCCGTGCCGCCGATATCACAGATTTTCTTGCCCTGCAAATCGGTTATCCGCACCTGATAGGGAGAGAGCTGGATGGTGACGCGCGCGGCCCCGGTAGTGATCAGGACCTGGCCGGACTCGGTGACGATCTCGCAATGGGTGGGCGCGGCGGGCTGCCCGACAACCATCGGCGTGATGTTGTCCGGAACGCTCGTCCCTTCCGCGTAGCGGAAGCGGAAGATGGTGTCCGACACTACGTCGAGGCGAATACGCCCTTCGACGCGTTCGCCATTGCCCAGCCGTTCACGCTGGTTCATCATCTCAGTGTCCGCCGAGGAGAGCACCGTGCGCACCGCCTTCGCGGCGGTGGTCTTCAAGATGAGCGAGAGCGCGGTGGCTTGCTCGACTTCGGCACAAAAGACAGTGGCTCGTTCCACATTTTTTTCTTCGAGAGCTTGAGTTTTTAGCATGATGGACACCTTTGGTAATAGGTTACACGCTCGTACACTATACAAGAGATACAGCGCTGACGTCCAGTATGTACGAGAAGATTTTCGTGCGCTGTTTCTCCATCACCGGATAGCGGCAACGCCGGGGAGCGCGATGTCCGCGCGTTGCCACCAGGCGGTCAGATCAACCACTGATTCCGTGCGCATGGCTTCATCGAGCGCAAAACAGGTAATGGCCGATGACAAGCCATCGAGCAAGGTTGCCGGCGGGCGAATGCCTTCCAGCATCACCTGCGCGAGTTCGGCGGCCAGCACGTCATCACCCCCGCCATGCCCGCCGTTGGCAGTGGTTGAGTAGTCATGCCGTTTACCTTCGTCGATAAAACAACTCGCCGTTATCTCGCCGGTGTAGACATCCGCACGAATCGTGCCCGTGGTGCCGCACAGGTAGAGACGTCGTTCAAAGATACCCGCCGCACAGTTGGTATGGAAGGTGGCCTGGACGCCGTTTGCGAATTTGAGGATGGCCACTTGATGGTCGATGATGTCCTTCTCCGCGGTAAACGGTTCAAGGTCGCCTTGCATGTACGCTTTCCAGTTTTCGATGTAGTCGTGCATCCATTGCCATTGCGGGTTTTCCGCCCGTGCGCGCTCCATGGTGGCGGCGTTGTCCTTGGTGAAGAACCGGTTGCCGCCGAATGACGCCACCTTCACCGGCAGGCTCCCGACGAGCCAATGGGCGATATCGATATCATGGCTGCACTTTTCCAAGATATGCGGACCGGCGTTCTCGGTGAAACGGCGCCAATCCGAATGAATGAATCCGCCATGGGAGATATTCAACGTTTCATTGAATTCCATACTCACCAATTCACCGATCAGGCCATCGCAGAGAAGTTGGCGGATCGCCCGGTAGTGCGGCGAGTAGCGCAGCGTAAAGCCAATCGCAAACTCTTTCCCGCTCTGCTGCCAGGCCTTCCGCATGGCCAGGCAGTCGTCGAAGGTCGTGGCCAGTGGCTTTTCGCAGAACACATGCTTGCCGGACTCGAACGCCGCAATGGCTTGCTCGGCGTGAAAGCAATTCCATGAGCCGATCATGACCCAATCGACGTTGGGGTCGCGCGCAAGGTCATGGTAATCCTGATGGATCGTGACGGCGGTCTCGCACGCGAATTCCTGCAGCGTTTTCTCGATGGATGCTTGGCTGGGGTCGCAAACCGCAACGAGCGTGATATGGGGCGACTGCTGTTGCAGCAAGCGGAACACGTCGCGCATGCGGCTGCCACAGCCGATCAGCCCAACATTGACATGAATCATGGCATACAAACCTTTCGTGACATGCTGCAGCGCGTGCGGGCGCTAGACCTGGAGCAGGATGTTTTTGTGCGCTGGAGAAAGAAATGAAGACGGTATTCATATTTCGTGGTAATAGTTTACAATAACAGCATTCAGTTGTACAATGGGGTAACATCTGATCTGGCTGTGAGTGAGAAGTCATGGATAACCCGAAGAATTCGCAAAAAGGCATGCGTCCGGTAAGCATGCGTGATATCGCCGAGCGATGCGGCGTAAGCGTACCGACGGTATCGCGTGCACTCCGTGACCCTGAACGGCATAGCCCCGAGTTGACGCAGCGCATTCAGCAAGTGGCTGATGAATTAGGCTATGATTTGCGCCGCTACAGTTGGGCACGGCGCCTGGTGATGTCCCGCTTGGGCAAACCGCAATTGAATCATCTGATCGGCGTGATGCTGCCCCACCATTTTTATCGCGACACGTATTACTCACGCATGTTGCAGAGTTTGTTTGACGAACTCGCCACGCAAGGCTACGGGGCGCTGGTGCTGTGTGTGTCTCCGGCCGTTACCACAAAAATTCCACCGAGTTTTTATCGTGGTGATGTGGATGCGCTCATCATCGCGACGAGCTTTGAAGCATGCGAGCCGGTACTGAACGAACTGGCCAAGGAGCCCTTCTTCAATGAGCGTCCCATCATCTCGATGATGTCCGTGCTTCCTGGGTGTGCTGCCGTCGTGCCGGATGCCGAGGGCGGCGCGTACGCAGCAGCAGCGCATCTGCTCGAGCTTGGCCACCGCCACATCGCCTATTGCGTTCCTCCGCCCGAGGAACGGATAAGCTTTGGGACGCACCAGGATCAGTTTCCGCAAGGTCATCAGCGCGCGTGCCAACTCTATGGGCTGGACCCTGCACACACATTGAAGCCCTATGTGCTCGACTCATGGCTCTGGCGAGAATATCTGGCCACCGCCGTCGTACCCGGTAAAGGCAAGAGCCATTACCTGCAAGCCAAGCGTCATCCGCTGGTCAAATTTTTACAGGCAAACCCCGGCATTACAGCTATTCTTGCGCCCAATGACCCGGCGGCGGTCACTATCACAAAATTGCTCCGGCATGCCGGCATCCGCGTGCCGGAAGATATCAGTATCATTGGGTACGATGACAGCGCAAGATTGCTCAATGAATTCGACGAGAATATCTTGACTACCGTACGGGTGCCGGTGGAAAAGATTGCCCAAACCGCTGCCCGCATTACGATTGATGCGCTGGAAGGGAAAATCACCGGTGATACCCGCATTACCTTGCCGGTAGAACTCGTCCTTCGTCAAACATCGGCGTCGCCGTCTGCCGCTCGTTCGATGGCGTAATGCGTCTGCGGGGCTGAAACGGCAGCGTCTTTGCGCCGCAATGCCCGACAAACAGCGGGTACTGATGTGGTAATAGTCCTCGAACAGGCCGCGTCAGCGCCACTTTTATAAACTCCTCGAAGCAAGGCTTGATGTCTCTAGTAGTGCATGGTAAACTATTGCCAAAGGATTGAGCGAACAGTGTACCCTCAATCTCTCTGGTCAGGAGTAGGACATGCCGCGCACGAAATGGTTCAACGCCCACCATGCCCCGATCGGTGCATTTGCCACCTTCACCCTTGGCTCCCCCGGCGCTACGGGCGGACTGGGGTTGGAACTCGGCAAGCCAGCCGATGAGAACATCTATATCGGGCTGGAGACGCAGGAGCCGAATACATTTGAAGCGTTCCCTTTCTACCAGGCAGCCCTCGATGAGAGTGCACGGTATTCCATGGAGCACGCGACGACGCTGGCGGCCGAGTGCCCGGCGCAGGTGCGCCCGTTCGCTGAAGACAGTATCGACCGCCGCTTTGCGTTGGCGACCGATTGCTGGAGCGCCGGCGACCTGAGCGTGACCATCTATTCACCCGTGCACTCGATTCCTGACCCAGACACGGCGGATGCCGAAGAGGTGAAAGCCGTCGTGCTCCCGGCGGTATGCGTCGAAATGACCGTGGATAATTCCCAGGGCACAACGCCGCGTCGCGCTTTTTTGGGC
>DASXVL010000273.1:0-1521 GCA_036504255.1 Armatimonadota bacterium
GTACGCCGCTCTTTACCCTCGCCTGGCTGCTGATGTTGGCTGGGGCAGCTCTGCTGGGCTGGCTCGCCTACCGTCGCGCGGAGACGCCGGTCGAGGTGGCCGCCGGCTTAACGCTCATGGGGTGGGCTGGCGTAATGGCAGGTGGCGGCGTCACCTCCTCTCCCATGTTACAACCGCAACTCATCGCACTATTTTGGACGCTCATCGGCACGTTGGGCGCCCTATCGTTACGGAGATCGCACGTATGACACATTCACGTCTCACCTTTGTGATTACCGGGCTCAGTTACGCCGGGGTCGAAGTACAAATGTTGCGTGTGGCCACGCAGCTGCGCCAACGGGGATGGCAGATCGAGGTGATCAGCATGACACCGCCGCAGGCCCTGGCGGAAGAGTTCGCTGACGCTGGCATCCCGGTGACCTCACTCGACATGACACCAGGCGTGCCCGACCCGCGCGCGCTGTGGCGGCTGACCACGCTGCTGCGGCGCTCGCGTCCGCATATCGTGCACGCGCATATGGTGCACGCCAATATCCTGGCGCGGCTCGTACGACCGTTCAGCCAGATACCGATTCTCATTTCCACCGCGCACAATATCAACGAGGGTGGGCGTTGGCGCGAATTGGCCTATCGCCTTACCGACCGTTATACCGAACTGACGGTGAACGTGAGCCAGGCAGCGGTTGATCGCTATGTCGAGATTGGCGCGGTACCGCGTGAGAAGATACGCCTGGTGCCGAATGGCGTGGATAGCGAAAAGTTTGCGCCGAACCCGGCGCGCCGCACGCAGATGCGCAAAGCCCTGGGGGTAGGGGACGGCTTCACCTGGTTGGCCGTCGCGCGTTTTGAAGAGGCGAAAGATTACCCCACCATGCTGCGGGCCTTTGCGCAGCACCGGCAGCAATGGCCGTCGAGCCGGCTCTTGCTGGTAGGGCGCGGCACAACGGAGTCCGCCATGCGGCAGTTGACGACCGAGTTGGGGTTGGATGACGCCATCTATTTCCTCGGCGTCCGCCCGGACATCCCGGCGCTGATGAATGCGGCGGACGCCTACCTGATGTCGTCACGCTGGGAGGGCATGCCCAATGTCTTGCTCGAAGCATCCGCCAGTGGGCTCCCGATTGTCGCGACCAGGGTGGGCGGAAATGCCGAAGTTGTACGCGACGGCGAAACAGGTTTCCTGGTCCCCGCCGGCGATATGGCGGCGTTGGCGGGCGCCATGGCCCGCGTAATGCGCTTTTCGGTCGATGAATTGGCCGAAATGGGGGTTAACGCCCGCCAGAATATGGAACAAGAATATAGCTTGGCACGCATCGTCGATATCTGGGACGCGCTCTACGCCGAATTTGATGCGCGTTATCGTTTGGCCCATTGTTCGTGCTGATTGTCGTGTGCTTGCTACCCCCACCATAAAACTTGTCATGGCTGACCGCCATGCGAAGAAACTGTTTTAAAAGTAGGCGTAGCCGGATCGTGGAGGATTTTTCGGGTCTGGCGACGTTGGCGTTCCGCGAATGTATG
>DASXVL010000274.1:0-5001 GCA_036504255.1 Armatimonadota bacterium
GTCCCGCTCTCCCGAGGGCTGGGAACGGCGGGACTCGCTGCGCTCGAACCCTTCCAATCAGTGCTGTAAATCCACCGCCGTACTCTCGAAGTCCAGGCACCAGCACACCCCCCATTTCTTCCCCACTTGGTACTCTGCGCACAAGGGTGATACAATCACTAATAGATTATGATCCCTGGCCGTGGTCCGGTAGGAGCAGCAATGTCGAAAATCGTCATCGTGGAAGACGAAGTCGCACTGGCGGAGACCGTCGCTTTCAATTTGCGCGAGGAAGGTTATACCGTCAGCATGGTGCATGATGGCCTCGCGGCGATGGCGACCATTCGCCAGGTGAAGCCCGATCTGGTGTTACTCGACGTGATGCTGCCCGGCATCGACGGGTTGGAAATCTGTCGTTTGCTGCGCAAGGAATCGGAAGAGATTCCCGTGCTTATGCTCACCGCAAAATCGCGCGAGATCGACAAAGTCATCGGGTTGGAGGTCGGCGCGGACGATTACATCACCAAGCCGTTCGGCATGCTGGAACTCATCGCCCGCGTGCGCGCCGCCCTGCGTCGCAGCAAGCGTACTGCGGCTGAGGCGGAAGTCTTGCGCGGCGAAGGCATCCAGATGGATATCGCGCGCCACGAAGTGCTGCTCAATGGCGCGCCCGTCGAGTTGCGCCCTAAGGAATTTGAATTGCTGCGCGTGTTACTCGCCAACCGGGGGCGCGTGCTCGACCGCCCGACGCTGCTCGACCGTGTCTGGGGGGAAGATGAATTCATCGACCAGGGCACGCTGGATGTACACATCCGCCGACTGCGCGAGAAGGTCGAGGACGACCCGGGCAACCCGCGCCGCGTCTTGACCGTGCGCGGCATCGGTTACAAATATGCCGAGTAACGCTACGACTCCCCCCACCCCGGAGACCGCATGAACATCTTTTATTCCGTGCGTTGGAAATTCACCGTCGCCTTTCTCCTTGTGATCATTGCGACGATTGGCTCACTCGATTTCTTTTTCACGCACTGGATGGACGATTACTATAAAACCGTGCTGCGCCATAACCTGCAGCGCGAGTGCCAATTGGTCGGCCACCTGGTCACCCCCACGCTCGACGGCCTGTCCGGCAACAGCGACGCGTCCGCAAAGAATATCGCGCGCGACCTCAAATGCCGGGTGACGATCATTCGCCCGAATGGTCGTGTCGTGGGGGAAAGTGACCACGACCTCACCACCATGGTGTTACACAACACGCGCCCGGAGGTCGTCAGCGCCTTACGCTCCGGCGCGGGTTGGGACATCCGCCGTAGCGACACCTTGCAAAAGCCCATGCTCTATGTCGCGCAACGTATCGAAGAGCATGGCCGCACGCTCGGTATCGCGCGTCTCGCCGTCAGCCTGGATGACGTGGCGCTCGCGCTGCAGCGCATCCACCGTGCTTTCCTGGTAGCCACCGTACTGGCGATCTTTATCGCCGGATTGGCTGGCACCTGGATTTCCGGACGCATCGCCGGCCCTATCCAACGTATGACCGCGGTGGCGAAACGCCTGGCCAAAGGGGATTTGAGCTTGCGCATGGCGGTACGGCATAAGACGCACGATGAGATCGATGAGTTGGCCGACACGCTGAACACCATGGCCGCCGAGCTGCGTGCCCGCATGAACGAATTGACGGCGGAACGGCAGAAGTTACAGACCATTCTCGACAAAACGGACGATGGCCTGATGTTCGTGGATCACGAAGCGCGCGTGCGGATTCTCAACCCCGCCGCCGCGCGCCTGCTGGGGATCGAACAAGCGCAGGCGCTGGGCAAATCCGTGCTCGCCAACACATTCAATCCGGAGTTCACCGAACTGGTCGCGCGCGTCCTCCGCACGAAAACCTCGGCCTCGCTCGAGATTCACCTCACACAGCCGCGCCTAACGGCGCTAAACGTCTACGTGAAGCCCATGGAGAACGCGGAAGGCGTCACCGGCGCGCTGGCCGTGATGCATGACCTGACCGCTATCAGACGCACCGACGACATCCGACGCGAGTTCGTGGCCAATGTGAGCCATGAACTCCGTACGCCGCTCGCCACGTTAAAGGCCATGGCGGAGACCATCGTGCTACGCGCGGGGAAAGATCTGCGCGTGGCGGAAGAATACGCGCGGAAAATCATGACGGAGATCGACCGGCTCACCGCGCTCTCAGACGACTTGCTCGACCTGACGCAGATTGAAGCCGGTCGGCGCGCCATCACGCGTGAGGACGTCCCCCTGGCGGAGGCAACCCAACAACTGCTCGCGAAGATGCAGCCGCTGGCGCTGGAGAAAGACATCACCCTCTCCTGGAATATACCGCAAGCGCTGCACGTGACCGCGGATCGCGATGCGGTAGAGCAAATTTTCATTAACCTGGTGGATAACGCCATCAAGTATTCGCCGCACGGGGGCCGCGTCACCGTCAGCGCGCGGCGCGGCGAACAGGACCAGATCGCCATCGCCATCGCGGATACGGGAATCGGCATCCCCGCCGAAGACGTGACGCGCATCTTCGAGCGTTTCTTCCGGGTGGATAAAGCCCGCTCCCGCGCCTCGGGGGGCACCGGGCTCGGGTTGGCCATCGTGAAGCATCTGGTAGAATCGCACGGCGGCAAGGTTACCGTGGACTCCACCCCAGGCCTCGGCAGCACCTTCACCTTTACCCTGCCCGCGCATCATGCGCCGTAGCGGCCCTCACCATAGCCCCTCTCCCAATGCTGGGAGAGGGGCTATTGCCTCTTACCTCTGTGGCAGTAGCGCGGAGGCATCGGTATCGAGCATCCAAATGAGCTCGCCGTTGCGCGGCTGCACCATTTGCGCGGGCAGCAGATAGGATTGCGAAGGTCCGGCGAGTACCTGACGCACTTTATTCGCCTTTTTGCCGCTGGAGACGAGGAAGGCGATGTTGGCGGCGGCGTTGATCATCGGCAGGGTGAAGGTGATACGCCAGGCATCGAGTTGCTCGACAAACTGCGCCACGACCAAGCGGGCGGTTTCGCGCAAGGCGGGAGAATCCGGGAAGAGCGACGCGGTGTGGCCATCATCGCCCATGCCGAGCAGCACCAGGTCGAAGCGTGGGCACTCGCGGGCCTTGAGGGCGAAGAAGGCGGTCACACGCCGTTGGTAATCATCCGCACCGAGATCCGGCTGCATTTCGCCGAAGATACGAAACACGTTTTCCTGGGGTATCGGCACGCGCTTCAGCAATACTTCCCAGGCCATGCGAAAATTACTTTGTTGATCATCGGGCGGCACGCAGCGCTCATCGCCCCAAAAGGCGTAGAATTTCGACCAGTCGATGCGGGAGGCGTACGCTTCGGAGGCGAGTAGCCGATAGGTGCTTTCCGGCGTGGTGCCGCCGGAGAGGGCAATCGTAAAACGCCCGTGGTCCGCAACGGCGGCCTGCGCCAGTGACACAATGCGTTCGGCGGCGGCCTGCGCCATCACTCGGCTATTTTGATATCGTTCAATCACATTCCCCATCCTTTTTTCCACACGCGCAGCCGATACGCCAATAGCGTCCGTCGCGCGCCAATAATTCATGAATCTCTATCGGTCCCCAACTACCCGGTTCGTATGTCCGCAACGGCGGCGCTTCCGGCGACGCCCACCCCTGCAGCACCGGGTCCATCACACGCCAGGCCACTTCGATCGCGTCATTGCGCGGAAAGAGCGAGGCATCGCCGTTCAGCACATCGAGGAGGAGCCGCTCGTAGGCATCAGGCATTCCTTGCATAGCGAATTGGTCGCTATAGTGGAACTCCATGTCCACCGGACGCGTCTCCTGCGTGGAGTCCGGCACCTTGGCTTCGAACTTGATGTGTATCCCCTCATCCGGCTGAATGCACAGGGAAAGCAGATTAGGGGTAAAAGCATGCTGGTCGAAGATCTCATGCGGCGGATATTGAAACTCGATGATGATCTCGCTGGCTTTCCGCGCCAACGCTTTGCCCGAACGCAGATAGAACGGCACGCCATGCCAGCGCCAATTATCGACGTATAATTTCACCGCGGCATAGGTGGCGGTCGGCGAATCGGGCGCTACCCCTTTCGCAGCGCGGTACCCATCGTACTGGGCACGCACGGTCTCGTCAAGTCTAATCGGCTGAATGGCGGAAAGAACTTTCTCCTTTTCGTTGCGCACCGCTTCCGCTTGAAACGAGGCGGGCGGTTCCATCGCCACCAGCGTGAGCAACTGCAGCAGGTGGTTTTGGAACATATCGCGCAGCACGCCCGCCTGATCGTAGTAGGAGCCGCGCCGACCGACATCGACCGTTTCCTCCACGGTAATTTGCACGTTGTCTACGTAATTGCGGTTCCAGATCGGCTCGAAGAGAATATTGGCAAAACGGAAAAACAGAATATTCTGCGCCGTCTCCTTGCCTAGATAGTGGTCGATCCGATAGATTTGCGCTTCCTGAAACACCTGACTCAATGCCAGATCGAGCGCCTGGGAAGAGGCGAGATCGCGGCCGAAGGGTTTTTCCACGACAATGCGCCGATAACCGTCCGTTTCTTCGGTCATCCCCGCCGCGCCGAGCTGCTGGGCAATGGGCGTAAACAGGTCGGGCACCGTCGCCAGGTAGTACACATGCCCGGAAGCTTGCGGTTCATGCCGCGACAAAAAATGTCGCAGTTTCTGGTATCCCTCCGCCGCTTGATATTCACCGGTGACGTACCAGATGTGAGGGGCGAATGCCTCCCAGGCCGCAGCATCGAACGCCTTCTCGGCGAAACGCTGCAAGCCGTCACGCAAATGCGCGCGGAATTGCTCGTGAGTATAGGCTGTGCGCGCATAGCCTACGACCGCAAACTGCTCCGGCAAACGCCCTTTACGGAAATCAGCAAATAGCGCGGGTACCAGTTTGCGCTCTGTCAGGTCACCGGACGCGCCGAAAATGACAATGGAGACGGGAGGCATATCTGTGGCCATGTCGAGATCCTTTTCCTATTCCTCGCGCTTGACCGCATGTCCACCGAACTGCTGCCGCAACG